>JAOUPJ010000194.1 GCA_029879945.1 Gammaproteobacteria bacterium | reverse complement strand
CAAGATTCGAACATTGTCTGGCTTGATAATGATGAAAGTCTCGTCTCAAATGCTTTTTTAGCCTATATCTATCAAAGAACTAAATGGGTGACTGACAATAATACTATTGCAAGACTGTACAACGACAATCTTAGAGGAATTGAAATAATATTTCCTTCACCCCCTGAACAACAAAAAATCGCCGACTGCCTCTCCTCCGTCGACGACCTTATCAGCTCTCAAGCCCAAAAACTCGACGCCCTCAAGGCCCATAAAAAAGGCCTGATGCAGCAGCTCTTTCCGACACCGGATGAGGTGGACGGGTGAGCAACCAGCCGACCATTCACCGCTTTCCATCTATGGCTGATCTGGTCACCCGTTTGCGCACCGACCTGGACGAAAAACGCTTTGTCCTGCTCTACGCCTATAACGGCACGGGTAAGACGCGCCTGTCCATGGCATTCAAAGAAGCAGGAAAAAACGATGATGCGCGCGATACCCTCTATTTCAACGCCTACACCGAAGACCTCTTCACCTGGGATAACGACCTGAATAACGACAGCCAGCGGGTAATGCGGCTCAATAAGGCTTCCCGTTTCTTTAGCGGCATGCAGGAACTGGAGATGGAAAACCGCATCCGCCCGCTGTTGCAGCGCTATGCGGATTTCGATTTTGCCATCGACTACGACGATTGGACGGTCACCTTTGTGCGCGAAGTGAAGGAGGGGGATACCAGCCAAACCATCGAGCACATAAAAGTGTCGCGCGGTGAAGAAAATATTTTCGTCTGGTGTTTCTTCCTCGCCGTCGCGCAACTGGCGGTAGATGAGCAAGAGGCCTATCGGTGGGTGAAGTATATCTACATCGACGACCCGATTTCCTCACTGGACGACAACAATGCCATTGCCGTGGCCAGCCATCTGGCGCAGTTGCTGAGCGATAAAAACAATAAGATCAAGGTCGTGTTGTCCTCGCACCATACCCTGTTCTTCAATGTGATGTGGAACGAACTGACACAGACACGAAAGGCCCAACCCTATTTTCTGAGCATTGACGCCGCCACGGGCGAATATACCCTGCGCTATACCGGCGCAACGCCATTCTTCCACCACGTGGCCCTGCTCAAAGATCTACGTGACGCGGCGGATTTGGGCCAGCTCTATACCTATCACTTCAATATGCTGCGCGGTATCCTCGAAAAGGCCGCCTCGTTTCACGGCTTCAATAACTTTTCCGCCTGCATCAAGCAAGACGACGATGACCCGGAAGGCGTTGTTCATGCACGTCTGATCAACGTACTGAGCCACGGCAATTACTCACTGTTCGAGCCGATGGAAATGCTGGAAGAGAACAAGCAATACTTTAAAAAGATCTTGAAAGACTTTATGAACAACTATCGGTTTAACCCGGATTTGTTCCCGGAACAAACTGTATAGAGCGGCTAATCATGACCCAACTCATTCTCTTCACCAATCCTTGTTCCTACGCTCCCGTGTGGGAATGCAAATGGAATTGAAACAAGATGAAAAAACTCACCACAAAAGACGAGCTAACGGAATTCCTACTCTACACCAGCCCCGGCGGGGCGGTAAAAGTAGAGGTGTTGCTCAATAATGAAACCCTGTGGCTGACACAAAAGCGTATGGCGGAACTGTTTGGCGTGCAGCGGCCAGCCATTACCAAGCATTTGAAAAATATCTTTGACAGCAATGAGTTAGAGGAAGATTCAGTATGTTCCATTTTGGAACATACTGCCGAAGACGGTAAGAAATACCAGACGCAGTATTACAACCTGGATGCGGTGATTTCGGTGGGCTACCGGGTTAATTCCGCCCAGGCTACGCAGTTCCGTATCTGGGCCACTGCATTACTGAAAGAGTACATCATCAAGGGCTTTGCGCTGGATGATGAGCGGCTGAAGAATGGGCGTTATTTCGGCAAGGATTATTTCTCCGAACTGTTGGAGCGGGTGCGTTCCATCCGCGCCAGCGAGCGGCGCATGTACCAGAAGATTACCGACATATTTGCGGAATGCAGTATCGATTACGATCCAAAATCGGAAACTACCCACCAGTTTTACGCCCATGTGCAGGACAAATTCCACTTTGCTATCACCGGGCAAACTTCCAGTGAACGGATTTATAGCAAGGCTGATAGCAGCAAGCCGTTAATGGGTATGAGCACGTATAAAAACGCACCCCATGGGCGTGTATTGAAATCAGATGCTGCTATTGGCAAGAACTACCTGGATGAAACAGAAATAAAACAATTAGAACGTGCGGTGTCCGGTTTTTTTGACTACATCGAGGGTATTGTCGAGCGCCGTAACACCTTTGATATGGCGGGCTTCGCCGATAGTGTGAACAAATTTCTGGCCTTTAACGAGTATCGAGTGCTCGAAGGATTTGGTAAGGTCAGTCGTGCACAGGCGGAACAAAAGGCCTTTACAGAATATGAACAATTCAATAAACAGCAGCGTATTGAGTCGGACTTTGACCGTTCGCTAAAACAACTGGAACAACGGGCGAAGCCCGATTCTGAAGAGAAATAGATCATGACCGAACAAGAATTGAATAAGCCAGGCAGAACACTTTGGGACATTCTCGTTCCCACGCTGGAGCGTGGGAACGAGATAAAGGCAGCGGCATGACCCAACTCATTCTTTACACCAGTGAAGACGGTAAGAGCCAAATTCAGTTGCGCACCGACGGGCAAACCGTATGGCTCACACAATTAGAAATGGCGGAGCTGTTTGCCGCCACTAAGCAGAATATTTCGCTGCATCTAAAAAATATCTTTGAAGACGGGGAGTTACTCGAAGATTCAGTTGTCAAGGAATCCTTGACAACTGCCGCCGATGGCAAGGCCTACCGGACCAAACTCTACAACCTCGATGCCATCCTGGCCGTGGGTTACCGGGTGCGTTCGCCCCGAGGGGTGCAGTTCCGTCGGTGGGCATCTACCGTGCTCAGCGAATACCTGCGCAAGGGATTCGTGATGGACGACGAGCGCTTGAAAAACCCCGATGGACGTCCGGATTATTTCGATGAGATGCTGGCACGCATCCGCGACATCCGTGCCTCGGAAAAACGCTTTTATCAGAAGGTGCGCGATCTGTTTGCCTTGGCCACCGACTACGACAAGACCGACAAGGCCACCCAGCAATTCTTTGCCACCGTGCAAAACCTGCTGCTATACGCCGTAACGCAGCAGACCGCCGCCGAGTTGATCACGACACGAGCCAATCCAAAGGACCCGCACTTCGGCCTGTTGAGCTGGAAGGGGGCGCAGGTACGCAAGCAAGATATTGTGGTGGCCAAGAATTATCTAACTGAAGATGAAATCGACACCCTCAACCGTCTGGTGGTGATCTTCCTGGAAACCGCCGAACTGCGGGCCAAGCGGCAGACGGTGACCAGCATGTCGTATTGGCAGGATAATGTGGGGCAGATCATTACGTCTAACGGTTTTCCATTATTGAGTGGAGCAGGCTCCGTTAGTCATGTAAACATGGAAAGGCAAGTGAGCGCGAGTTACCTCGACTATGACCAACGCCGTAAAGCACAGGAAGCACAGGCCGCCGATTTAGAAGACGAGGTCGACCTCAAGGCGATGGAAGACAAGATTAAGCACCGATCTCATGATTGATAAACGGGATTGAATCAACACACTAAAAGTGAAACGAATACTATGACCGAACAAGAATTGAATAAGCTAGGCAGCACCCTCTGGGATATCGCCGATAAACTGCGTGGCGCCATGAATGCCGACGACTTCCGCGACTACATGCTGTCCTTTCTGTTTTTACGCTACCTGTCGGACAACTACGAAGCCTCGGCCAAAAAAGAACTGGGCAAGGACTACCCGCAACTCGACGCTGATGACAAACGCGCGCCCTTGTCGCTGTGGTATGAGGCCAATGCCGGGGATGTCGAACAGTTTGAAAAGCAAATGCGCCGCAAGGTGCACTATGTCATCGAGCCACTCCACCTGTGGAGCAGTATTGCAGAAATGGCGCGCAAGCAGGACGGAGAGCTGCTGCATACCCTGCAAAAGGGTTTCAAATACATCGAAAACCATTCTTTTGATACAACGTTTCAGGGGCTGTTCTCGGAAATTAACCTCGACTCGGAAAAGCTCGGTAAGAATTACACCGAGCGTAACAAAAAGTTATGCGACATCATTAGCAAGATCGCCGAAGGCATCGCTAAATTTTCTACAGACACCGATATCCTCGGCGATGCCTATGAATACCTCATCGGACAGTTCGCCGCCGGTTCCGGCAAAAAGGCCGGGGAGTTTTACACCCCGCAACAAATCTCCAGCATCCTTTCCGAAATCGTAGTGCTCGACAGTCAGAACCCGAAGAGCGGTAAAAAGAAAAAACTCGACAAGGTCCTCGACTTTGCCTGTGGTTCCGGTTCCTTGTTGTTGAACGTACGCAAGCAAATGGGGCCGCACGGCATTGGCAAGATCTACGGCCAAGAAAAAAATATCACCACCTACAACCTGGCGCGCATGAACATGCTACTGCATGGCATGAAGGATTCCGAATTCGAAATCCACCACGGCGATTCGTTGTTGAACGAGTGGGATATCCTTAATGAAATGAACCCTGCTAAAAAGCGGGAGTTCGACGCCGTCGTGGCCAATCCGCCTTTTAGTTACCGTTGGGAACCCAACGAAACTCTAGGCGAAGACTTCCGCTTTAAGAGTTACGGCTTAGCCCCCAAATCCGCCGCCGACTTCGCTTTCTTGCTACATGGTTTTCATTTCTTAGGCAAAGAGGGCACCATGGCCATCATACTGCCCCACGGTGTGCTGTTCCGAGGGGGAGTAGAAGAACGCATCCGCACCAAACTGCTAAAAGACGGCAACATCGACACCGTTATCGGCCTGCCTGCAAATCTGTTTTTCTCCACTGGCATTCCAGTTTGCATACTTGTCTTAAAAAAATGCAAAAAACCCGACGACGTACTCTTCATCAACGCCAGCGACAGTGAAAATTTCGAAAAGGGAAAAAGGCAAAACAAACTACTGCCGGAGCATATAGAAAAAATTGTTTCAACATACAGAGAACGACCAGAAAATGTAGACCGCTATGCTAGACGCGTGTCAATGGAGGAGATCGAGAAAAACGATTACAACCTCAATATCTCTCGTTATGTTAGTACAGCTAAAGAGGAAGCAAAGATCGATCTTGTTGAAGTGAATAAAGAGCTGGTGAAACTACAAGCTAATATTGTATCCTCAACCAAAACTCACAATGAATTTCTAACGGAGCTAACTTTACCTCTATTACCGCTGGAAAATGAATAACGCGGAGTGTATTTCGTGAACTTGGTTATAGAGTTACCTAGGCGCTTTGGTTAATTGGAATAACCTCTGCACCCGCCTTCAACTTATCCAACTAATCCGCCCATTCCTGCATCATTCTTTTACGCTCTGGTAAATGTGCTGTGCGGTTGTAGGCGCGTCCGTTGGGATCACGCACCGCGTGGGCGAGTTGGTGTTCTATGTAGTCTGGACGAAAGCCCAGCACTTCATCGAGGATAGTTCGCGCCATTGCGCGGAAACCGTGGCCGCTCATCTCATTTTTTTCAACACCCATACGACGCATGGCGGATAGGATTGCATTATCACTCATAGGCCGGTCACCTTTGGGATTTCTAGCACTGGGGAATACATAGCGTCCCCGACCTGTTAACGGCTGAAGTTCTTTTAGAATCTCTATGGCTTGGGTGGAAAGGGGAACAATGTGTTGCGTATCGGTTTTGCTCACTGTGTAACGCCACTCGGCGGCGTCCAAATCGATGTCTTTCCATTCAGCATGGCGCAGTTCGCCAGGACGCACGAAAACCAACGGAGCCAGTCTCAGGGCGCATCTAACGGCGAGTGTGCCTTCGTAGCCGTCTAGTGTTCTAAGCAGCTTAGCGGCATCGTCTGGCTCGGTAACGGCGGCAAAGTGAGTGCCTTTAACGGGTTGTAATGCGCCTCTTAAATCGCTGGAGGGATCGCGTTCTGCGCGTCCTGTGGCGATGGCAAAGCGAAACACTTGTCCACAGTTTCCCAGTGCCCGGTGTGCTGTTTCAAGCGCACCACGCGTTTCAACGCGTCTTACCACGTCCAGCAAAATGGGGGCGGTGATATCGGCAATTGGTTTGCTACCGATCCAGGGGAAGATATCGCGTTCGAATCGTCATATTATTCGTGTGCCGTGACTCTCGGACCATGTATTAGAAAACTTTGCATACCACTCGCGGGCAATCACTTCAAAGCTGTTTGCCTTGCTTCCTTCCCGTGAGGATTTTTCCGCTTGTCTATTTTGGTTGGGGTCGATACCAGCGGCGACTTGCTTACGTGCTTCGTCACGTTTTTCGCGGGCGTCTTTTAGGCTAACGTCTGGATAGGTGCCAAGGGAAAGCTGTTTTTCTTTACCATCAAAACGATATTTAAAACGCCACCATTTACCGCCCTTAGGATTGATCAACAGAAAGAGTCCTCTTTCGTCGTAGAGCTTGCGGGCCTTGCTTTCAAGCTTGGCTTTTCTGATTGCGGTGTCTGTGAGGGGCATTGGGGTAACAGCTCCTTGGGGTAAGGGGGTAACCCCAAAAGTTACCCCGCTTGGTGTTTGGATTGTATGGGGTAACTTTGGACGATCTGGGACCATGAAACAATAAAAAAGCCCGCTAGAATGCGGGCTTTGAGATGTTTTAGGACGTTCTCGGGAATTGAATTGGTGGAGGCGGCGGGAATCGAACCCGCGTCCGCAAGCCCTCCGCCTTAGGCTCTACATGCTTATCCTTTCTATTAATTTAACCCGTAGCTACCCGAGAGGCAGGGAAAACTAAAGGCGATTCCGACTAGGTTTTAACGAATCCACCTCGGACTGGCTTCATCGCGATCTTGTGAGAGTCGACCCCAGTGATCTGAGTGCACAAGCACACGTCAGGCTGAGGGCTCTAGGCAGGTTATTAAGCTGCTAGTGCGTAGTTGTCGTCATTGGCAACTATAGTTTTGTGATGGTTTTACGAGGTACCACAC
>JAOUPJ010000193.1 GCA_029879945.1 Gammaproteobacteria bacterium | reverse complement strand
CGCTTTACCCCCTGTTCCACCTTGTTCACGGGCGGTGGTGGCACTTCAACTACAGGGGCAGATAGGACTGGTTTTGTCGGCACACGTTCCTCTTTTACCACCGGTGCGCTGGCCAAGGTTTGAATCACCTGCTCAACCTGATCCTGTCCGAGTAGACAGTCAATATAGTGTCCCAACGCATCCGTTTCATAGTCCAGTTCTGTTACGTCATCGTTAGACTGCATTTGATCGTGCCTCCTGCATCATGGCCGTCCTTTGGGCATTTTCAGTTGCCAGCAGGCTTCGTAGTAATCGTGCGTAGGCCTCACTGCCCCTTGCTCTGGTATTCCAAAGTGTTAACGGCACACCCAAACGGCTGGCATCACGGAACAAGGTATCTACCGGCACAACGCCATTCCAAAGGTGACTGGAATAGAACTCCTGAAGTTGACGTATTGCATCCATGGATGCCCGGGTGCGTTGATCAAACATGGTGGGAACGACCAGATAGGGGATCTCCCGCTTTCGAGATCGCTCAATCATCTGTATGGTGTTAACCATGCGCTCCAGGCCTTTGAGTGCCAGATATTCCGTTTGAACCGGCAATATTAGCGTATCGCTCGCAGCGATGGCATTGACCAGCAACATACCCACGACGGGTGGGCAATCAATGAGAACATGCGAATAATTTTCACGAATTGAATCAAGAAAATTCTTAATAACCAACCCTTTTCCAAGTTGAGCACCTAATTGTCTGTCCAGTGTGGCCAGTGCTGAAGACGCAGGAAGCAGATCGAGGTTGGAGATGCCTGTCTCCAGCATAAAGCTCGCAGGATTGCCGACTCTCCCTTGAAAGAGTTGATAGGCACTTTTTTCGATAATATCCGGATTGTAACCCATGTATGAGGTTAGGGATCCCTGAGGGTCCAGGTCTATGATCAGTGTGGGGTTTCCCGAGATAGCAAGCAGCCCAGCCAGATTGACCGTGGTTGTCGTTTTTCCCACACCTCCTTTCTGATTTGCAATCGCCCACACTTTCACTGTTTATCTCCGTATAATGATTATGTAATTATTTCCCTTCACAGAACTGCTTGATCAGGGCATTTGAAAATTCCTGCAGTGGTAGCACGCGTGTTGTCAGATTTTCCTCGATAACAGCGTGAGGCATACCAAACACCACTGAGGTTTCTTCATCTTGCGCCCAAATTTCTGACCCGGCTGCTTTAAGTTTTTTTGCACCCTCGCAACCGTCTTTACCCATACCGGTGAGAACAATTGCCAATACGCGATTCTTGTATTCCCTTTCCAGGGTCTCAAACGTTAAATCGATACAGGGTTTATAGGTTTGGGCTTCTTCGGTTTCAAACATTTTGATCACACCGACACCACCCCGCTTTGCCACACCTAATTGTTGGCCTCCCGGTGCAAGATAGGCTGTTCCGGGTTGGATGATTTGTCCTGCCTGGGCTTCGCAAACCGAAATCTGACAAAGCTGATCAAGACGTTGTGCGAAGGCACTGGTAAACGTCGCAGGCATGTGTTGAATCAGCAATATGGGAACAGGAAAATTCTTGGGTAGTTTCGTGAGAACCTCCTGCAACGCAAGCGGTCCACCGGTGGAAGTTCCAATTGCAACGAGTTCAAAAGTTTTGGTGGAACGGTGGTGCAGAATTTTCTCGGGAATCGCCGAATTTCCGCGTAATGCGGGGTCTGCTGATATAGTGCTGAGTACGCTACGTATCGCCTTTGGTCTGTGCAGTGAAGCGGCTCTCACACGCTCACAAAGAACGCGGGCAATCTCCGCCTTATTTTTTGCTATTTCTTCAAATTTCTTGGGAATGAAATCCACTGCACCCGCTTCTATTGCATTGAGTGTCGCCTTTGCGCCTTCAACGGTTAGGGAAGAGAACATCAATATTGAAGTAGGTTGCTTTTCCATAATGTGCTTGACGGCTGTGATGCCATCCATAACTGGCATTTCTACGTCCATGGTTACCACATCGGGTTTTAAGGATACCGTTTTTTCTATCGCCTCTTTGCCATTGACTGCGGTGTCCACAACTTCTATGGACGAGTCCGATTCCAGAATGCGACATATCTGCCTTCTGAAGAAACTGGAGTCATCTACAACCAATACCTTTATTGCCATATGCACCTACGCATAATTGCGTACCGAATTTGCTTTGATTAAATTGGGGACGTCCAGTATGAGCGCAATGCGTCCATCACCTGTGATCGTTGCACCAGACAGGCCCATCGTTCCTTGCAGCATGGCACCCAGTGGTTTGATCACCACTTCCTCCTGCCCAATTAAGTGTTCAACCACAAATCCAACTTTTTGATTTCCCACCGACACCACGACCACATGACCAGATGGCGGGTGTTCTTGCGTGCGACCACCTCTTACCAACCAGTCTTTTAAATAAAAAATAGGAAGGGGTCTTTCCCGTAACATGATAACCTCTTGCCCATCGATACGATTCGTTTGAGTTAGATCCAAATTGAAAATTTCACTTACACTGACCAACGGCAAAGCAAATATTTGTTTTTCCAGCATTACCATGAGCGTAGGCATTATGGCCAGGGTCAGTGGTACTTTGATGACCAGCTTAGATCCTTTCCCTTTCTTTGAATCGATGTCGATAGAGCCATTAAGTTGCACGATCCGGGTTTTGACTACATCCATGCCCACACCACGTCCTGAGATATCAGAGATCTCGGTTTTAGTGGAAAACCCAGGGGCAAAAATCAAGTCATAACAGTCTTTGTCGGAAAGTCGTGCAGCACTGTCTTCGTCCAGAATTCCTTTTTCTATTGCCTTGTTTCTCAGCACATTGGGGTCCATGCCTGCCCCATCATCCTTTATGGTGAGAAGAATATGGTCCCCTTCTTGTTCCGCAGAAAGGACAACAGTACCTTGCCTTTCTTTGCCTGCTTGCTCTCTTACATCTGGCATTTCAATACCGTGATCGACCGCGTTACGCACGAGATGAACAAGAGGATCGGCGAGTGCCTCGACCAGATTCTTATCCAGATCTGTTTCTTCTCCCTCCAGTTCCAGCTTAACGTCTTTTTTCAGGCTTCTTGCCAAATCACGAACCACGCGGGGAAAACGCCCAAATACCTTCTTGATAGGCTGCATCCGGGTTTTCATTACGGCAGTCTGCAGATCGGCGGTAACAAGATCCAGATTTCCTACCGCCTGCGCGACCTCTTCATTCTGTAGCGCAGCCTCCAATGTTACGAGGCGATTACGAACCAACACTAGCTCGCCAACCATGTTCATAATGTCGTCCAAGCGTTTGGTATCAACACGTACAGTGGACTCCGCTTGTGCAGCCTCTTTACTGGCTTTCGCTTTTTCGGTTTTACTGGAAGGTTCGGTGTTTGTCGACTGGGGCTTAGGGCTCGATGCGGGCGGTGTGGGCTCTACAGGTTCCACTGCCATCGCTGCTGCGGGAGCAACCGGGGCTGCGGCAACTTTTTCTTCTTCCTGATTAAATGCCTCAACACGTTTTCTTATGTCATCTACTTGATCGCTGGGCACACCACCGTGCTTTCCTTTACCATGGAGCTCATCCAGTAATTTTTCAAACTCCTCCTCGGAGATATCTTCAGACCCTGTTTTAATTTCAGTAACACCAATCACTTCAGTTACCGGCTCAGTAACGGGAGCGGAGGCTTTTGGCGATGCTGAAACTTCAGGCGCTGCACTTGCAGGCGCTCCTACGTGCTTCCCTTTGCCATGGAGTTGATCCAGAAGGTTTTCAAATTCCTCCTCACTGATATCCTCTCCAACGTCAGACTCATTTGGGGTTCCACCGTGTTTTCCTTTTCCGTGCAGAGTATCTAACAGCTGTTCGAACTCATCCTCCGTGATTTCCTCATCACTGGACGAAGCGGGTGCTGTTGTGTGACCGGGAGGACCACCTCTTTCCTCCTGGAGCACATCGAGAATTTTTTCAAACTCGGTATCTGTAATGTCCTCACTTTCCGCTTTTGATCTCAGGAAGGGTTTGTTTTGATCAACAAGATTGGAAACCGGCTCTGTTTCCGATACTTGGGTTAGGGGCTCGGAGAGTACCTGGGTTACGGGCTCGGCTAGAATTTCACTAACAGGCTCAGTGTGGGTAGTTGCGGGCTCTTCCACTACCGTAGATGGCTGGGGTGGGCTGCTTGCTGCAGTCGATACTTTTCCCGCTTGAATCTCTTTTAGTTGCCGTATCAGTTCTGGGTCCGCTGAGGCGGGTTCCTTGCCCGATCTGACTTCATCAAACATCTCGTTAACTGCATCGACCACTCGGAGTATCACGTCCATAAGATGCGCGTCGACTTGGCGCTCGCCCTGTCTTAACAGATTGAACACGTCTTCCGCCACATGGCAGACCTCTACCATGGCTGTGAGGCCAACAAAACTGGCACCACCTTTAATGGTATGAAATCCACGAAATACTGCGTTTAGAAGATCTTTGTCATCTGGCGCCTGTTCCAGGTCAACAAGTTGTTCGCCTAATAGCTCAAGAATCTCACCCGCTTCGACGAGGAAGTCTTGAAGTATTTCGTCGTCTAAGTCTAGCGCCATACATCATCCTTAAAACCCGAGGCTTGATAGAAGATCGTCTACATCATCCTGGCTGGCAATTTCTTGATTAACTCCGGGGACAGCTGGGCCTTCCAGCTCGCTTCCATCTGTCTTCGAGTCCTTTTCACCCTTCTGCATACCCAAACCACCACCCAGCTTAACCAATCCCACCAGGCTTGTTTCTACTTCTGCGACAAGATTTATAACGCGTTTTATGATCTGACCCGTTATGTCCTGAAAATCCTGCGCCATGAGCACCTGGTTTAGATCACTCTTTATGGTGTCGGTACTGCTATTGGCCTTTACAAAAAACACTTCGAGCTCTCGTGCCAATTCTCGGAATTCTTCTGGTGTTAGCTCTCGTTTCCTAAACCGTAGCCAAGTTTCTTGTAGCTTACTCGAAGCATCACAAAAATTTTCACAAATAGGGATAGAGTTCTCAACCGCCGAAAGTGTTCTATGTGCGGCTTCATCTGTTTTCTCTATCACATAGCTGAGCCTTACTTTGGCATCGGGAATGTCATCCTCCGCCAATTCTGCAATTCGATCATCGTGACTAAAGGTATTCAGCGCTTCGTGAAATTCTCTGGTTAATTTTCCTAGCTCTTGAAACAGCGCCGACTCATGGAGGCTGGCGAGTCTGGCAATTGCATCAAGCGCCCGATCCGAATCACCCGAAGTGATGCTTTCTACAAGGTTTTTCGCACTTTCCAAAGTAACCTCATCCAGAGGATAATTTGAAAGTGAAAGAGGTTTAAGTGCTTCGTTAGCCATTACCTTCTAGCCGCTCAAAAATCTTGTCAATCTTTTCTTTCAGCGTAGTTGCTGTGAAGGGTTTCACGATGTAACCATTTACACCCGCCTGAGCCGCTTCAACAATCTGTTCCTTCTTTTGCTCTGCAGTCACCATTAACACAGGAAGCCCCTTAAGACCCGGGTCAGCACGAACCGCTTTGAGCAATTCGATCCCTGTCATACCCGGCATATTCCAGTCAGTAACTAGAAAATCGAAGTTTCCTTGCTTCAGAATGGGCAACGCTGTCGTACCATCATCTGCTTCCTGGGTATTGTTGAACCCAAGATCTCGCAGAAGATTTTTTATGATACGTCTCATCGTCGAGAAGTCATCAACAATGAGAATTTTCATGTTCTTGTCCAATTTCGCCTCCAACTATAGACTCGTGAGTTACGACCTATTCCTTACTCCAATAGGACATACGAGCTTGCAAGCGTATGACCGCTTGGCTGTGAATCTGACAAACACGCGATTCACTTACCCCTAGCACTTCGCCAATCTCGCGTAGGTTCAACTCTTCATCGTAGTACAACGCCATAACCAGACGCTCGCGTTCGGGCAGGCTGGCAATCGCTTCTGATAAACAACGTTTAAAATCTTCTTTTTGCAGCCCATCGAGCGGGCCTCCGTCTTCCTCGGAAAACGTGTCGGCAAAAACCTCATCACCAGGCGTGATTTCTTCAAAGCTGGTAATTCGATAGCCGCTTGCTGCAATCAACATTTGATGATATTCGTCCAAGGAAATACCCAGGGCTTCCGCGACTTCATGGTCTCTCGCATCTCTACCGGTTCTGTTTTCGATTAGACGAACTGCTTCGGCTACCATGCGCGCCTTCTTGTGCACTGAGCGTGGAGCCCAGTCGCTGCGACGAATCTCGTCGAGCATAGAGCCTCGGATACGAATTCCCGCATAGGTTTCAAAACTGGCCCCTTGGGTCGAGTCGTAATTTCTTGCGGCCTCGAGTAAACCGATCATACCCGCCTGTATTAAGTCATCAGGGAGTACACTGGGCGGTAATCTAGAAATTAGGTGATAGGCAATTCGCTTTACCAGTGGGGCATAGCGCGACACCAATTCCTGGTCATTCTGGGCGCTGAGTTGATTGTCCTCGTAAGGAGCGACTCCATTCATATTGTGGCCTCCATTTTCTCCTGCGATGCTTGAATTAGCCGCTCTACAAAAAACACGAGATGCCCCGCGGCGTTAGCAGGCACGGGCCAGTTATCGGCCTTTTGCGCCAAATTCTTAAATGCCAACGCGACTCGACTGCGGGGAAATGCATCAACCACCGGTTTTTGGCGCTGAACTGCCTTTTTCAGCGACTCATCATAGGGAATTACCCCTAATAAACCGATGGTTACATCTAAAAACCGATCACACACCCGATAGAGTTTTTCATATAAATCTCGGCCGTTCTGAGCGGTTTGGGTCATATTGGTCAGGATCTGGAATCGTTGAATACCGTGGTCCCGGTTCAAAACCTTGATCGTTGCATAGGCGTCGGTGATCGATGTGGGCTCATCACAGACTACTACCACCACCTCATTAGCAGCCTTGCAAAACCAACCCACGCTTTCACTGATTCCTGCCGCGTTATCTATGACCAATGTATCAACCCGGTTAGTCAGCGCACTAAATGCCCGAATCAAACCCACATGTTGTGCCTCACCCAGTTTGACCATATGTTGTAAACCGGAAGAGGCCGGGATGAT
>JAOUPJ010000192.1 GCA_029879945.1 Gammaproteobacteria bacterium | reverse complement strand
CAAGCATCCACTGCACTCGCCCTGGAAGGCCTATTTTATGCTGAAACATTATTACTTTCGGCCGTGGTTGTGGGCGCACTCTCGGTGGAAGCGGCCAAGGGTTCACGCACGCCATTTGATGAACGTCTCCATCGGGCGCAAGGTCATCAGTCGGTGATTGATGTGGGCGCGATGTATCGCAGTCTATTGGATCATTCAGAGATTGAAGAGAGTCATCGCAACTGTGATCGGGTGCAAGATCCCTATTCACTACGCTGTCAGCCACAGGTGATGGGGGCCTGTTTGCAACAATGGCGCAACGCCAAGGACATCATTCTGACCGAAGCCAATGGGGTGTCGGATAATCCCCTGGTCTTCGCGGATGAAAATGAAATCCTTTCCGGTGGGAATTTTCACGCCGAGGCGGTGGCCATGGCCGCAGACAATCTGGCTCTGGTCATTTCGGAAATTGGGGCCTTGTCTGAGCGACGCATCGCCTTGCTCATTGATTCCCGTTTGAGTGGCTTACCGCCTTTCCTTGTGGAGAACGGCGGTGTGAATTCCGGTTTTATGATGGCGCAAGTGACGGCCGCCGCACTGGCCAGCGAGAACAAGACTTACGCCCATCCTTCCAGTATTGATAGCCTGCCCACCTCAGCCAATCAGGAGGACCATGTCTCCATGGCCACTTTTGCCGCACGCAGACTCTACAATATGTATCTCAATACCGCCGATATTGTCGCCATTGAATGGCTGGCCGCCACCCAGGGACTGGATTTCCTCAAACCCTTGAAGACCTCTGCGCGATTGGAAAAGGCGAAGGCCATACTGCGCCAGTCCGTTTCCTTTTATGACAAGGACCGCTACTTTTCACCGGACATCCGACAGGCGGCGAACCTGCTCAAGTCCGGGGTCCTGAAAGCGATCGTGCCACCATAAATATGAATAAAAACAAATAGATGTAGAGCTATTCAATTTCCCGCGTTCAGTGTTCGATATAAAGTATATACTGATATATACTATACTGATGTTCATTCAAAAAGTCCTTATGGCCCTGGAAGAGGCCAAACTCCCTTACGCCCTGGTGGGTGGTTATGCCGTTGCCTTGCATGGTGCCGTGCGCGGCACGGTGGATGTGGATTTGGTGATTCGATTGGAAAGCGCCGATTTTGAAAAGGTGGAGCAGATTTTTAAAAAACTGGGACTGGTTCCGCGCCTACCCGTGAGTGCAAAAGAGGTCTTCGAGTTTCGAGTGGAATATATAGAGAATCGGAATCTGATTGCGTGGACTTTTTTAAATCCAAATCTTCCTTCTGAACTGGTGGATGTGATTATCACGGAAGACCTGCGCGACATGCGGGTGGTGAACAAAAAGGCCATAGGTATGAATATTAAACTCGCTTCGATAGAGGATGTCATACGTATGAAGAAAAAGGCAGCTCGCCCCCAGGATTTGCTCGATGTAGAAGCCCTGGAGAAATTGTTATGAAGGCCCTGCAAACCTTTTCGCACGAATACCTGAACCATTGCAAACGCATGAGTGCGGATGAAATTCTCCATTTCCTGGAAGGGTTTCGCCAACTGCACGGGCAGGGTGACGACAAATCCCGCTTGATCAGTATCAAGATCCCGGAATCGTTGCTCAGCAGCTTTCGGTTCAAGTGCGAATTAAACGGTTTGAAGTACCAGACGCAGATTAAGCGGCTTATGAAAGACTGGCTATAGTCGCGGTCCGGGTTCGGTGCTGGGCTGTATATAAAATGTACAGTGACAGGCGGTTTTAGCTGTTTTCTCTATCGCTTTTATCCCCGCAAAGTGGCAAAATGCACCCCACGCGCCCGTAGCTCAGCTGGATAGAGTAACCGGCTTCGAACCGGTTGGTCGGGAGTTCGAATCTCTCCGGGCGCGCCATTTTTCTCTTCATGCAGCATTTCTTCGCTATCGCTCAGGTCGCCACGCCATTTTTCTTGTTACAGTTTTAAATCGCGACGGCGCTAGTTCAACAATCTATCAGTGCGTCATGATTACTCGAATCGAGTCCAATCTGACCTTGCTTTCAGACAGACGCTTGTCGATGATCTCCAACAGCGCGCGGAAATAGTCAATTTCTTCCTGACGAATATTGGGATTGACCTTGCGCAACGCGGTGAGTCGTTCCAATTCACTCTGGACCTGCTCAGTGAGACTTGCTTTGTTCAAGGCTATATTCTGTTCCAATGCCGTTTCCGCCAACAGGTCTGCCTTCTTGCTGAGCGCCTTAATCTCATCTGTCTTGCTTTTAACGATGGTATGAGCTGTTTGCTTGTCGACATGCGTTTTGGCACTTGAAAAAAGTTGTTCCGCAAAAGACTCGTCTAACAATTCTCCACCAGGACCCAATAAGTAGTTTTTATTTTTCAATCGCAGACCAAAGCCGGCGTGTTTGGCTTCGGGAAACACGGTCTCAAACGAATAATTGGTTTCAACCAAAATAGAGGCCTTGGGAAATTTATTTGTTTTAATCGCAAGTAGACTGGTATTTCCCTGTTCACTGGAAAGGATAAAGTCCAGGGCATCCCGTGTGTAGGGATGATTCCAACTGATAAACTGCATGTCTTCATTGGCAAGCGCGGTGTTACGATTGTAAGTCACGACACGACCATCTTCATCGATATCGGAAAAAAGCGTAGTCGGTACTTTGGGGCCAGGTCTGATCAAAAAACTATTCTGTCTGAAGTCTTCGATTTCCAGACCATAATAATCAAACACCGTTTCCATAAAATCCTGTAGCTCAGGATTACGATCGATCTGGTCCAGCTCGTATTGCAGGTCTTCCGCTTGATCTTTATTATAGGAATTGAGTTCCAGTAAACGATCCCTTCCTTTTTCTAATTGATCGCGAAATTCGTCGGCGAGGCGTTTAGAACTATCGATTAAGGCGTCGACGTTTTCTTTTGTACTGTCCACTTCCTGAATGAGTTGGCTCAACATCGGTTCGACACTATTAAAGACCGCCTCTCCAATTTGACAGGTGCGTTCGAAGGCGCTCAATCCCTCTTGATACCAACGAACAATGACTTCCTGCGGGGAATTTTCAAAGTAGGGGACGTGGAGTTGAATGTCTTTTCGTTGCCCAATACGGTCTAAACGACCGATGCGTTGTTCGAGTAGATCGGGATTCAGCGGTAGGTCAAACAAATAGAGATTGTGGGCGAACTGAAAATTTCTTCCTTCGCTACCAATTTCAGAACAGATCAATGCCTGGGCACCGTTTTCCATATCGGCAAAATAACTGGCAGCGCGATCTCTTTCCATAATGGTTAAGCGTTCGTGGAAGGCCGATACGCGTAGCCCCTCTTTATGACGCAGAAATTTTTCCAATTCCATTGCAGTAGTGCCGCTGGCGCAGATAATCAGTACTTTTTGAGCTTTGTTTTCTTGCAAGAAAGTAAGTAAATGGGAGGCCCGAGTATCAAAGGCCAGCCAATCAATCGGTGTTTCTGAATCAACAAATCCACTCTCAATATTATTGATATGGCGCCACAACCTCTCGGGAGCCAGTAAGATACTGTCTTCTTCCTTTTCATATCGTTGTGCTGTGACGTAAAGCTGGCCGTATTGTTCAGGCATGGGCAAAGGATGCAGGTTTACAATTCGTTGTGGAAACCCTTTTACCGTATTGCGTGTATTACGATACAACACGCGACCGGTGCCATGTCTATCTAACAATAGATTGACGATTTTTGTTTTGTGTGACTCGTCCAATTCCCCTTCATGCGCCAGGAGTTGTTTGAGTTCCACCATTTGTTCATCGCTTTCGCTAGTCGCTAACCAGTCTTCAAGTCTTTCTCGGGTAGTTTGATCCAGCACACTTTCGTCCACGATGCTTTGTATGGCGCTGGCTACTTGTTGATAGTGTTTTTCTTCTTCCAGAAAATCTCGATAACTATGAAATCGTTGCGGGTCCAGAAGTCGTAGTCGGGCGAAATGCCCAGCCTTGCCTAGTTGTTCTGGCGTGGCCGTTAGTAGCAAGAGGCCTTTGCAGGATTTGGCCAGTGCCTCGGCCGCCTGATATTCCACGCTGACCTTGTCTTCCGACCATTCCAGATGATGGGCTTCATCGATAATGACCAGATCCCACTCACCGGCTATGGCATGGGTCAGTCTCTCGCTGTTTTGTGTCAGCGTCTCCATGGTGCACAACACGTGCTGCTCGGCGTGAAATGGATTTTCGAATTCAGATGACTCGGTGATCGCTTCGCAACGTTCCGCATCCAGGATACTAAAGGATAGATTGAATCGTCTCAACAGTTCCACCAGCCATTGGTGTAAGAGCGCCTCAGGTACAATGATCAAGATGCGCTTAGCCCTTCCACTAATGAGTTGGTGCTGCATAATCAAACAGGCTTCGATCGTTTTACCCAGACCCACCTCGTCGGCCAGGAGTACACGAGGCGCGAACCGTTTTGCGACTTCGTGGGCGATGTAGAGCTGATGGGGAATAAGGCTGGTACGGGAATCACTCAGACCGATTAAATTGGAATTTTGTAGGTTGACCTTATGGGCCAAGGCCTGATTTCGAAGTTCGAACCATTTATTGGCATCGACCTGTCCGGAAAGCATTCTATCCAGGGGGCGATTCAGTTGTATGGCGTTGCTCAGATTTCCTTCGTTAAGTGCACGAAGCTTACCGCTTTCATCTTTCCCTAGATAGGTCAGTACGCCGTCTTCTTCGTGGATTTCAGAAATCTTTAGGGTCCAGCCTTCGTGGCTTTCGACCTGATCCCCCACGGAGAACAAGACGCGGCGTAACGGGGCGGTCTGCTGGGAATAGGTGCGGGTTTCGCCACTGGCCAAAAAGACGATGGTAACTGTTCGATGTTCAACCGTTAGAACTGTCCCCAGGCCCAAATCCAGCTCCGCATCGCAGATCCAACGTTGACCAATTGCAAACATCCAGTGCTCCCCTACGCCGAAAAAGGGCGCTATAGTAATTGAATTCGTGTCATTAGTTAAGCGAATACCACTCGGTTCGCCCGATTTCGCATTGCGCCTTGTGGTTGCGGGAGGGAGGTTAACTCGTTGAAATGATAGTTTTTAATATCTATTCCCAGTGTATGCGTATAGTCTTATAATGGAATGAGAAATCCATACCAGGAACTGGGAGTCAATCATGCTGGGTGAAAAACACGATTTAATTCACGAATTTCCCGAATACAAAGACAAAATACACGAGTTAAAGACTCACAACCGGCATTTCGCCAGATTATTTGATCAATATCATGAGATTGAACATGAAGTGCGCCGGATTGAGGAAGGGGTGGAGACCACTTCAGACGAATACCTGGAAGATCTCAAAAAGTGGCGTTTGAAACTCAAAGATGAACTTTTCGCGATGATCAAACGTTAGGCTTGATTTGAAGTTTACGGACAGGGGGCTGTAGAGGCCCCCTGTTGATTTCACGCTAAGGACAATGCGGTACACCCAGGTTCGAAAAATCATCTTGATTGAACGAATCCCAGAAATCACGGGGTTCATAGGGAGCATTTTCCACATGAGGAACGGTTTTCAGTTCACATTTTCGTCTTAGGGTATGTTCTTTTGTTGTGGTTGGTTCCGTGCCCCAGAACTCACCCGGATCGACTCCGATCTCACCCACACTATCATAGCGTGTGCTGCCACAGCTTAAAGCCACGGCATCGTTACCATTGAAGTTCAATGAACCGTGTAACGTGTTGCACTTTGGACTATAGAGGGGGGCGATACTTTTATGGCATACAGTATAGAGCCCATCTGCTGCGAGTCGGCTTTCCAAGGGGACACGTGACGTGGCTACACTTCCTCCATTACTAAAGACTTCAATCGCACAGGCAGACAAGTCCAAAGCGCTTTCTCCGTAGTTGTGGATTTCAATCGCCTTATTGTTACTGCTTCCTTCAATGTATTCCGAAATGATCAGACTGTTTGAGATCTCTATTTTCCCGGCGCTACTAAGCTGATAGCCGTTTGCCGTTCCATCCAGGTCGCAAGACTTCCAGGTATTGCCCAAATTCCCTGAGAACTGAAACGCAAAATCATAGCGTTCATTTCCAGCGGCGGGAAAAATCAACTCACCTGCATACACATCGTTGTGACTGCCATCCGCTTCATCCGCCTGCCAGCTCGTTGTGGGCTTTGCATCAAACCAGGTCCAGTCTCTACCCGGTAAGGTGCCCTCCGGGCCATAACCCACTCGCGCCAGGACTAAGGGGTTGCTGTCATTGTCGGATGGATTTAGATTGCTCACGCCTGGAATATTCACTCTGGCCTTGATGGCCTGACTGCTTCCAAACACATTCTTCAGGACTAAATCTCCATTTTGTTCTGGAATGATTTGGCACCATTCCACGGCGTAAGTTTGGGCCGCGTCGCTTGTGCGTTCATCACACATGTCTCCAATCCCGTCCCCATCGGAATCTTTTTGCACTGAGCCATTAAAGGGGAGGGGTGGATTGAAAACACGGGGACAATTATCGTTAGCGTCTAGAACGCCATCACCGTCCATGTCGTTTTCAGCCGCAATTCCGCTATAGGACGCACGAGCGGGAACACAGCTAGGTTCAAATTCGGGGGTGCCGCAGAAAAATGCAGGATAAGGGCTTCCTATCTCTGATACGACGCTATCCAGCGTCTTTCCGAATTCGCGTATACTGCAAAGACTTTTATTGCTGCCACATACATTGATTTTTTCGCAGTCTCCATTTGTGGTAAAAATGTTCACAATGTTGGTATCACCGTAAAGCGCCTCGCCACCGCGCATGACCAAAACGATATCCTCGCTGTCTGCATTGAGCACCGCATCCAGCTCCTTATTTGTTCTACCATTCCAGATTACTAGGTCTGCCGCTTTTCCGACTTCCAGCGTACCCAGCTTGTCTTCGAAACCGGCCACACGCGCAGCGTTAATGGTCGCCATGCTGAGTAATTCTGAGTTGCCGAATACCTGCCCACCCCAGCGAGCGTTCCAATCTTTTGCGCAACTCATTTCTCGGCTCATAGTTGCCGAACCGGTGGCTGTCCAAACGGTACCGAGGGCAAGATTAATGTTTTTCTTTTTGGCCTGGTATCGGCGTG
>JAOUPJ010000191.1 GCA_029879945.1 Gammaproteobacteria bacterium | reverse complement strand
CGGTGCTATAATTGCTTTGTTTCTACCCGCCGAATTGCATTGGCAAATATTTAATGTGCCGGCGATTAGTTTGGTATTGGGTCTAATAGGTATTTCGATTGTCACCTTGAATTGGCCCCGGCGAATTCATTAAGGATCCTAGGGAAGGGATTTGTTATGCGGCGGTTTTGTTTACTGCTATGTCTTGCGGTTCTCCATCTCAGTCCAGCCTATGCGGATCATGGCTCCCCAACGGGTTGTGAATGCGGCCATGAGCCTGCGAACTTCAGTATTGATCAATTGCTGGCGTGTCACGCCAAGCCCAGCTGTAAAGCGGATCGTTTGGGTATCAAGATAGCACTCCAGTTTAAAGGGCGCAGCCTGGTGGATGCCTTGAAAAGCTATATGCGTCTGAGCAACAATTCGCTGCTTTCTGAGAAAGAAAGAGAAACGTACACTCATTTGGCCGAAGATGGCAAAGAACGTCTTAGAGCCATTTCTAAAATCACCCCGTTTGAAATCAATGAAGAACTGTTAGAACCCCTTTATATCGATTTTGACTACCCGGACCGGGATTACCATCGCTACTATGCCTCGTTCAATCTGGGTTTTGAGTATGTGAGTCTGGACAATCTGGGTGATAGCGGGTTTCCGCGTATGGGGGTTTCCGTGTATCGTCGATACGGCGAAACACCGGCCCGTAAAGAGGGTTGGGGTAATTATGGTGTCCACGCCCGTATCTCCTTGCAGCTCACCAGCTCGGCGGAACAGTTAACGGGCACAGAACAGAAAAATGCCGAGTTGAGCAATACCCTGGATGCCACTGGCGAACTGTTTCTACCCCGCTTCCACTCGATTATATCGTTAGATCATACCTTGAGCGATTTTATGGGGCCGATTGTCGCCTACAGTGCCAAGAAGGTTAGCGGACAAGATCGTGTTACCAATCGTCTTTACGGGGGTATTCGTTCGGCGGTCAACCCTGAGACCTTTATGGATGTGCTGATGGGCTATACCCAGGGGGTACACAACTCCCGTCTGGAGATTCGTGCCCAGTTACCCATGTATAAGTTTTCCCACGGTTCACGCATCTTTTTCGGTACGACGGTCAATATGAATCCACCCTGGGAGGAATTGACCGAAGAGCAGGATTTTGTTCGATTCTATCTGGACTGGAATGCGGATTTTGAACGGATTGTGTCGGGTCTGACAGCGGCTGTGGGTATCTAGTCCTCGCGGTAACGAGCGAGTAGCTTAAACGGTACAGGTCACAAACGGTCGCGATTTGGTGGGGGGGCACGAGTTGCGAGCCGTTTGTGTCCTGTCACCTCGGATGATGACATCCGTGTCATACACTGTCGGTTCCATCCTTATTCAGAGAAGTGCAAAGTCGGTGCCTAAACGGCAGAGTGGCAGAAATACAGGCTCCTGGACGGAATTTCATATAAACGGTGTTAAGAACACTGTTGGGACACGGCTACAGATTGCCGCTCAAAGCTTTTGATAGCCGGGAATCTTTTCCAACTCAAATTTGTCGATTTGCTCAGGGCTGAGGTATTTTCGCGCGTATTCCAAATAGACGCCCTCATTGATAAACACATCAAAGATATCCGGGTCGATATGACCTTCCAGCTTCATGTTTCCCAGGATAGTGAGCACTTGCGATAAGGGCATGGGTTTTTTGTATGGCCGATCCGAAGCAGTAAGCGCTTCAAACACATCTGCTATGCCCATTAAGCGGGCCTGTACAGACATCTGCTCTCGCGTTAACCCATTGGGGTAGCCTTTGCCGTCCATGCGCTCATGGTGTCCTCCGGCGATCTCTGGCACATTTTTCAAGACCTTGGGGAAGGGCAGTTGGTTGAGCATTTTCTGAGTGACAACAATGTGGTTATTAATCTGTTCGCGCTCTTCCGGGGTAAGGGTTCCCTTGGGAATAGACAGATTATAGAGTTCATTCTCGTTTAGCAGACTGGCTTGTTTACCTGAGAGATCGGTCCATTGCCGATTGGCAATTTCTCTCAGTCGTTGAATATCTTTTTCGGGCATGAATTCCCTGCCGATATTGGCCTTTTTAAGAAATTCCAGATCGCTATCGAGCTGCGCCAGTTCGCCTTGATAAATTTTTTCCAGTTGTTGGAGTTTCTCAGGATCGCTACCGTTGTCGGCTGACAATTTTTGTTTCAAATATGCGATTTCCATATCCCGCTTTATGATTTCGAAACGCACTTCAATCAGTTCAATACGATCAAATATGGTTTCCAGCTTGGTCGCCTTATCAACGACGTGTACAGGGGTGGTGATCTTGCCGCAGTCGTGCAGCAGGGCAGCAATTTTAATTTCATAGAGTTGCTCGGAATCAAACTCTAGATCTGCATAGACCCCTTTCTCCGTGCTATTCAAGGCATTGGCGATAGCCATCGCAATTTCCGGAACACGACGGCAATGCGCCCCTGTATAGGGTGATTTCTCGTCGATTGCAGAGGCGATGATTTCTATAAACCGTTCCATCAGGCGTTTGAGTTCAGACACCAGATGTTTATTACTGAGTGCGACAGCCGCCTGGGAAGCAAGAGACTCAAGCAGGCTTTGGTCTGCAACGGAGAAGGTTCTGATTGCGCCAGACTTTTTGTCTCGGGCATTGATCAACTGGAGCACGCCTATCATTTCGTTCTCATGATTTTTCATGGGAATCGCGAGAAAGGAGGTGGATCGGTAGCCTGTTTTTTCGTCGTAGAGTTTGGTGCCGCTAAAGTCAAATCCTTCGTCCGTGGTGTAGGCGTCCGGGATATTGACCGTTTTGCCGGTTAAGGCAGCAAAGCTGGCGATCGATTTCAGGTTGGGATGTCCCCCTTCCAGAAAGAGTGGGATAGGTGGCAGGTCTATGGTCTCTTTTGTGTCGCCGGGTTTCGCAATATTGAGTGAGTCCGTATGCATAATCTCGAAGTGCAAGGCATCATTTTTGAGGAAATACAATGTCCCCCCGTCTGCACCAGTGAGAGACTTGGCCCCAATAAGGATATATTCCAACAGGCGTTGTGAATCTTTCTCGGCTGAGAGAGATTTGCCGATCTCGTGCAGTTGTTCCAGCCTGTGCCACAATTCTGCATTTGAATAGTCATAGCCCTGATTCTCGTTCGTTGAGACCGGGTATTCATTTGGGAGAATTTTTCTAAGGTTTTCTGCACTCATGAAAGCTTTATCGAGTGGTTTGCCCACTTACTTTTTCGATCAGATCACAGAAAAGCTGAGTGGTTTCCGGTATTTTTTAGTTCCAGCGAAAGATTAGTGAGCCAATCAGAAGAAAAATTAGACTCATTATGGATAATGTGATCAATTCCGGGGCAATTTCCGCAATTCCTGCCCCTTCAGTCATAATTGCTCGGGTGGCGTCTACAAAATGGGTGAGTGGCAGCGCCTGAGCCATCAACTTGATTACATCCGGCGCCCCTTCCAGAGAAAACCAAACCCCGGAGAGTATCATCATGGGCCAGGTGGCAAGATTGAGTATTCCGCCTGCCAGCTCTTCGCTACGGATGCGAGAGGCGGAAAGTAAGCCCAGCGAGATCATGCAAATCGACCCGAGTATGGCCGTAAAAAAAAGCAGAACATAGGAGCCGATCATATGGAAATCGATAAAAATATCACAGCCGATATAGACAATAACAGTGATAGACATGATTAGGAGTAGACGGGATACGAGTTGGGCAACCAGGAACTGATAGGCGGATAAGGGGGTTGCCTTTAATCGTTTTAGAAAACCATTTTTCCGGTAACGCACAATGACATATCCTACGCCAAACAGACAACTGAACATGATGTTCATGGCCAGGATTCCAGGTAGTGCCCAATCGATGTAGCGAATTTCTTTACCTGTTACCTCGCTTTTTTCAAATTGTTGTTCTCCGCTTCCCTTTAATACCCTTTCAAGTATATAGCCGTTTGGGGAGGTGCTATTAATCCAATAGTGTGGTTTTTCTCCCAGTTCCAGTAGCATATCAATCTGGTGTTGACTCACCTTTTTAATGGCGATTTCCTTTTCATCAAAGCTGACAAAATCAAGATATTTCGTCTCTCTCAGATTTTGGCTCAAATTTTCAAGAGAACCCAGAACTCCCACTTTGTACGAGAGTTTAGTATCGTTAGAAAAAATAACGGCAAAAGACATGATCAATAAGAGTGGGAACAATACATTCCATGTCAGCGCGGAGCGGTCGCGTAAAAATTCCAGATTGCGCGCCTTAAGAAGGGCTAAGAAGGCTTTCATATTAGTGTCTTAGTTGTTTTCCCGTTAGTTCTATAAAAAGGTCTTCCAGGTCCGGGTTGCGTATTTCCATTTGGTTTAACGAAACACCCTCATGAATCAGGCTTTCCAATGCCTGGTCCAGTTTCTCGGTATGAATCTCCAGCCATTCCCCATCTTGCCGGGTACTGGTAATTCCGGGTGTAAGCCGAATCTCCTGTAGAGGAATTCGCACCACTTTCATATTGAAATGTTTTTGTAAAAGCTGTTTGGGTGAGCCCATGGCAATTATATGTCCATGATCCATAATAGCAATTTCGTCACAGAGCGCTTGAGCCTCGTCCATATAGTGAGTAGTCAATAAGATCGTTTTTCCTTCGGCCTTTAGTTCACGAACCAGGTCCCAAAAGTTTCTGCGTGATTGTGGATCGAGCCCGGTTGTGGGTTCATCGAGAAACACAATTTCAGGGGAGTTAATCAAGGCTATCGCAAGAAGCAGGCGTTGACGTTGGCCGCCCGACAATTTACTTGTGTCTCGATGCAACACCTCTGTGAGTGCACAACGCTCTATGAGATGTTTGATATCGGCAGGTTTATGATACAGCGCGGAAAAAAAATCCAGATTGTCTTTAACAGTAAGAAAATCCTGTAGTGCTGTATGTTGAAACTGAATACCCACTTCTTGCAGGAAGGTACGATCAATTTCCCTACCTTTGTAAAATATGTGCCCGGATGTGGCTGCTGTAATCCCTTCCATCATTTCGATGGTAGTGGTTTTGCCCGCACCGTTTGGTCCCAATAAGCCAAAGCACTGGCCTTGCTTTACCGTAAATGAGATTCCATCCACAGCTGTGAACGTGCCAAATGTTTTAACTAAGGATTCAATTTTCAGCAGGGGGAACCCGCTTTCTTGGCTTGGCATATCAGTGTAGGGCGTGAGGAACCGACAAGGTAAAGGCAGGAATGATTGCTTCAAACTCGGTGTCGTCATCCGCCACCATTTGATATTTGCCTTCCATACTGCCAACTGGAGTTTCTAAAACTGTGCCGCTGGTGTATTGAAAGCCTTCTCCCGGTTTAAGGTAGGGTTGTTCTCCAACCACGCCAATACCGCGAACTTCCTGAACATTTCCATGGGCATCGGTGATTAGCCAGTGACGGCTGAGGAGTTTAGCTGGAATAGCACCTTCATTTCGAATGGTGATGGTATAGGCAAAAACAAATCTATTCAGCTCAGGTGCAGACTGTTCTTTGACATAATTGGTCCGCACGTCTACATCGATTTGGTACTGTTTATCTTCTTCCATATTCTTGTGCTATTTTCCTTGCTCCGACAATTGCACCAATAAGCCCCGCTTCCGGATTAACAATAACCTTTACGGGTATGCGCTGCAATAGTGATTTCATTCGACCCTTGTCTGAAAATTTTTCCATAAATTGACTTTGTTGCAGTTCCTGAATTAGTTTGGGCGCTATACCGCCCGCAAGATAGAGTCCACCGAAGCACAAGGTGTTCAGGGCGTGGTTTCCCGCCTGAGCGGCATAAAGGTCGAGAAACAGTCTCAGGGATTGTTGGGCGATGGTATCAACCTTGTTCTGGGCTGCGAGTGCAATCGCTGCAGCACCCTCTCCCTTGCTTAATGCATCACTAATTTCAGCGGATGAAGTGGCCCCCAAATCAGACAATAAAAATCGATAAATGTTTTCCAATCCAGGCCCCGAAACCACTCTTTCCCAGGAGACATGTCCCAGTTCCTGGCGCAAAAAGTTCAAAAGCCTTTCTTCGATGGGGCTACCGGGTGCAAAATCACAGTGACCGGCTTCAGAGGGGAGAACCCGATAGGTGTTTTCAGTGTAAACCAGGGTAGCATGGCCCAGACCAGTTCCAGCACCAATCACCGCCTTTACACCTTTTTCAACTGCTTGTCCCTCTTGGAGTGTAATGAGATCCGTTTCTTGAAGTTCGGGTATACACAGACCCACTGCCTCAAAATCATTGACTAGACTAAGCTGTGCCAGGTTAAGGGTATTTGCCAATTCTTTGCTCTGGAGTGTCCAGGGTAAATTGGTGACTTTTGCACAGCTTTCCTCAACAGGGCCTGCGACAGCAATGCAAGCGATGGAAGGACTTTTCTCACCTCGAAGAAATTCCAGGACCAGCTCTTCAAAGCTGTTATATGCCGCGCTTTCATAGCGTTGCTTTTTTATGGTTTGGTATTCTGGGAATTGGTGGATTTCATTGAGCGAGAGCAATGTCTTGGTACCACCAATATCTGCTGCCAGTATTGTGGTGGTTTGGTCCATGGACTATTCGGCAGCGAGACGATCAAGAAACCAGCTATATTCACCTTGGGGCTTCACTCTTAAGATAGGAAATTCTTCCGGATCGGCTTTTTCATCCCGTATGGCACGAAGAATATCCCTTTTCTCAATCCCTTCCGCCAACAAGACTACTCGTTTGGCCGAGTTAATGGCTGAGAACGTAAGGGTAACGCGCCATGTCTCCAACTTGTTGATGTAGTTCGCGGTCACCATTTGCCCTGAGACCTCAATTCCGCTGGTGTAGGGGAACAGAGAGGCCGTGTGTCCATCCGTACCCAGCCCTAACAGGATCAGATCAAAGCAGGGCACACCTTCGTTATTATAGGGGAGGCTCTTTTTGATCTCTTCTTCGTAGAGCATAGCCGCCAGTTCTGGATCTTTCTCGCCTTGTATGCGATGGATTTGCTCGTGGGGTGTTTTAACCCGAGATAGCAGCAGTTGCTGCGCCATGCCGAAATTACTATCGAAACTATCGGGTGGAACACACCTTTCATCGCTGAAATAAAAATGGACTCGGGACCAGTCTATCCCGAGTTG
>JAOUPJ010000190.1 GCA_029879945.1 Gammaproteobacteria bacterium | reverse complement strand
AGGCCCTATCAGTAAGTGGTTCCACCATGGATGCGGTAGATGCGGATGGCAGTAAGGAATGGCGTCGCGAGATCATTACCCAAAGCCCCATTATGGAAGAATTGCTGGCCCAGGCCCAGCTGGTAGCAAAGGGTGACACCAGTGTCTTCATCCACGGTGAAAGCGGAACGGGAAAGGAATTATTGGCCAAGGCCATACACAAGGCCAGTCCCCGTAGGGATCAACCCTTTATTGCGGTAAACTGCGCCGCTATTCCAGAACACTTGCTGGAATCCGAATTGTTTGGCCACACGCGAGGCGCTTTTACCGGTGCATCAAATAGTTATGAGGGTCTATTCCAGGCCGCAGCGGGTGGCACCATCTTCCTGGACGAGATTGGCGATATGCCCCTCGCCCTACAGGTCAAGTTGCTGAGGGTCTTGCAGGAGCGTCAGGTCAGACCGGTAGGCTCAACCAAGACCATCCCAGTAAATGTCCGTATTCTCTCGGCAACCCATTGCGATATTGAAAAAGAGATGTCTCTCGGAAATTTCCGTGAAGATCTCTATTATCGGTTGAATGTTGTCACGTTGGAGTTGCCCAATATGGGGGATAGACGACAGGACATCCCTCTGCTGGCCAAATATTTTTTGCAGGAACTTGTTAAAGAAACAGGTAAAAAGGTACGGTCTTTTGCCCCGGACGCAATGGAGTTGCTCATGACCGCCAACTGGCCGGGCAACATCAGGCAGCTGAAAAACGTGGTAGAACAGAGTTTTGCCCTGTGTACCACCTCTATCATCCCCGCCAGACTCGTCCTTAAGGCCTTGCGTGGCAAGCCAGGCAAGATCGTTCCGCTCACCGAGGCCAAGCGTCGCTTCGAACGGGACTATCTGCTTAAACTGCTCCAGCTCACCAGCGGAAATGTGAGTCAGGCGGCCAGGCTAGCCAATCGAAATCGCACCGAGTTTTATAAACTCCTGCATCGTCATCACTTGGACCCAGCTCAATTTAAGGTTGCCCGCTAGCCGTTCAGGCTGGCTTGGACCAAACCCATCGGTGGCACCCTCTCGCCATCGATGGGTTTTTTATTTGTGGGGGCCTCCCTTTCCTAAATAATTCGTTCTGTTTTAGTCGAGCCCCTCCATCAATCATGTCGCACAAACCCAACAGAAAAAATCCGGAAAATCCCTGGAGCAAGATATTTGGCGCATTCTGTTTGGGATTTTTAAAATAACTCTATGTATTTAAAGTAATTAAAAGAATATTTAGAACTTGGCTAGCTACTTGCTAACTCTATTGCACCGTGAAGTTTGCACTAACTTTTGGACTAGTCGACTGCTTGCCAGCGAATCCACTCACAAAAAAGAGGGAGGCGCTAAAGAATGAAATGGGTCGGTCGACCTAAAAGGTTAATAAGAGAGTCATCTTCAACGAAATATGGGCGCCCCGGAACGGGCAAACCCGGTGGCTGTGAAACAGAGATTGTTGTGGAGTAGTTCGGAAATGAAAGCAATCGTAGGAACACTTATTTTTGGCGTCACATTATTTTATGTCGCCAGCTATGCATCGATTATTGGATAGAACAAGTTTCTTTATTGTCAGGCGCAAGTTTGACAATTTTCTCCTCAGACTCGTACCCCGCCTTGGCGGGGTTTTTTTTACGCCAAACGCTCACGAATGTATTCCGAATGAGTTCTGGAGTAATCCAGAAACTTGGTTTCAAAGTTTTCAGTGAGTGAATTTTTCACAGAATCACGATTTACCAGTCGTTGGGTCCAGGCCAGGACTGCCGGCCGCCCATCGAAGGCGTCCAGACCCAGGTGCTTGTCCAGTAACTGGATGCGCAACAAGGCGGGCGCGAAGGCCGCGTCGACCAGCGAAAAGTCTGCGCCATTAAAAAAGGGCGTGTTGGTCGCCAATTGTTTTTCCAGGGTATCCAGTTTGCCATAGAGCAAGTGGGTCTGTTGGTCTAGCATATCCTCACTGTCGGCCACAGAAATCATATACATGGTTACGATCAAGTCGGATGCAAATTCTATCCATGCCCGGTTTATGGCCTTGAGCAATGGGTCCGAGGGATGTAGTGTGGGCGGAGTGACTTCATCCAGATATTCGTTGATCACAGCAGATTCAAACAAGATTTCGCCATTAACCTGCAATATCGGAACTTTTCCTAGCGGGGAGATATCCAGAAACCATTGTGGCGGATTGTCCAGGTCCACAAATTTCTGCTCGAACTCTACTTCTTTTTCCAAGAGGGTAATCACGGAGCGCTGCACAAAGGGACAGAGTTCGTGACTGATTAGTATGCGCGACATGATTCCTCCAATATTCGTTTCTGCTTGGTGCTTAGAGTACACTATCGACCAATAGTTGCTGGATAGACAGGAAGCTATGAGTAAGACACTGCAAGACCTGATCTCGGATGACCCGGAACACGTCTACACGGAAGAGGAACTGGATGCCATCGAAGAGCTGGATCCTGTCATGGCTCTGAGACTGGCGCGTGTTCAACATCTGGCTGAACAACAGCGCGAGCACCAGGAGGCGTTGGCGGCCCTGGGGGGCGAGATAGACGAAGAACTGGTTCGAGAGGCCATTGACGAAGCCAGGGCTATTCTGGCCCAGGATGGCGGCGATATCGAATATGTTGCCTTGGTAGAAAAGGATGTGGTGCAAGTCCGGCTCAAGGGCGCCTGCGTGGGTTGCCCCAATGCCGTATTGGATCTCAAGAATGTGGTGGAAAGACTGGTGCGCATGCGTGTGCCAGCGGTGCGAAAGGTAGAGAACACGTTTTAAAGTTGACTTCTGTGCTTTTTTCCCTTATCTTTCCGTGACTTACCGGCTAGTTTACACGCTGCGGAAACAGTAAATTACCAATAACATCATAAAGTTGGCGAAATGATCAACAAAGAGGGGCGGAGGGGATTTTCTTTACTGGGAGTCCTCGTATTACTGGGAGCTTCCTCTGTCTACGCGACAGAGATGGACGAGTGTGTCGCTTGCCATGTGGATTTTCATCACAAATCCAAAACCCTGCATTTTGATCCGGCCAAGGCCTGCGCCAGCTGCCATGAGGGTGTTCCGCAGCCACAGAAACACCTTAAACCCCACGCCATCAAAGTAGACCTCAAGGCGTATCTCGGGGTGAAGCTGGAGACCGAAACGCCGCGCTACGATATAGAGCGCATGACGGCCGGGATGCAATACCCGCTCTATTACGAGACCTCGCGATTGGGTGAAGACCCCAATCCCATGGTTACGATTCCGGCGGGCGAGTTCGTGATGGGCACCAATAACCGCTTGCCTGATGAAGGCCCGGAACACAAGGTCACGCTGCCGGTATTTAAGATCGATATCTACGAAGTGACCAATCTGCAGTATCGAAAATTTATTAACGAGACCCGTAGACGCTCACCGAAACACTTTCGCAATCGCACCTTTCCCGAGGGCAAGGCCGATCACCCCGTTACCTATGTTTCCTGGAAAGATGCAGATGCCTATTGTAAATGGGCCGAGAAGCGATTACCCACCGATGAGGAATGGGAGAAGGCCGCACGTTCTACCGATGGTCGTTATTTTCCCTGGGGCAATGAATTCAATGCCAATTACGCTAATTCACCACACCGATGGGGCAATCTGAATCTGGAGGGTGATACCTCTCCTGTGGGTTCTTTTGAAAAAGGTAAGAGTGAATACGGTGTCTATGATATGTCGGGCAATGTATGGGAGTGGACGGACTCCTGGTATAAGGCCTATCCGGGTAACACGCACGATACCGAAAACTACGGCGAAAAATACAAGACACTCAAGGGCGGTTCCTGGTGGGACTGCTCTTTTTATCAATGTGGGATCTCGGCACCCGTCTACAATCGTAGCTTTTTCCTGAGATCAACCAAGAACAGCAGCTTCGGTTTTCGCTGCGCGAAAGACGCATAAAGCATTAGGTGGTTCGTATGAAAAAATCAGTCATCACACTTTTTATTTTAACGCTCTTTTTTAGTGCCAATGGATACGCCGCTTTGGCCAAAACCGCCAAAGGGAAAGACGGCGCCACGATGGTGTTGATTCCTGCGGGTGAGTTCGTCATGGGTAGTGACAAGGTGGATAAAACCGGCAAGTCGGAAGAATTTGGTTCTATTAAACCCTGGTATCTGGATGAGCATCCACAACACACGGTGAAACTGGATGCCTTCTATATGGATAAATATGAAGTCACCAATGGCCAGTTTCGTGATTTCGTAAAACAAGCGGGATATCGTCCTCCTATTCATTGGGTGGAAAATGGATACGTGGTCTCCATGAAGCGAGACAAGCTCAATGATGTGTCGGTGGAGAAACTGAGAAATCTGGTTTCAGAAGTCTTTCGCATCGATGTTGATACGCGCAATATGGGTCGTGCAGAACTGCTCAAAGAGATCGACTCCCACTTCGCCAAACTGGATAAAGTACCCGTCTACAATGTGAATTGGCGTGCTGCCTTTGATTACTGTAAGTGGGCAGGCAAATCCTTACCGACTGAAGAGCAGTGGGAAAAGGTGGCTCGCGGTGAGAAGGGGCAAGAGTTTCCCTGGGGAGACGAGTTCAAGGATGCCATGAGTAATACGGGTGAAGAGGAATGGGAAACGGGTGCTGCGCCGGGTGGCTCCTACAAAAACGATCACTCCGTTTATCCGGTCTTTGACATCGCGGGCAATGTCTCCGAATGGACCATGGACTGGTATGACGCCTACAAAAACTCCGACTTCAAATCCGACTTGTTCGGCACCAGGTTCAAGGTAGTGCGCGGTGCAGGCTGGGGTGGCTCCGGCCACTATGCCCTGCATATGTATCAACGCGGTGCCTATCGACTGTTCCTTTCCCCCGACTCCGAACACGAAGACCTGGGCTTCCGTTGCGCCCAAGCGGCCAATGATGCATCGCTGGCGGGTAAATAGCCTATATCCGTAGTCTATACTGTTAGGAGTTCAACTCACCCCTAACAGTCTATGGATCTGGCAATACGATATTTTCACTTTCTTGGGATCATTGTACTTTTTGCATCCCTTTCCCTGGAGCATGTGCTTGCGAAAAAAAGTATCACACGTGAAACCCTGAAGCGGCTACTTATCGTTGATATTGTTGCGGGTGTGAGTGCGGTTGTGGTGGTGACATGCGGGGTGAGCCTGTGGTGGTTCGTGGGCAAACCGGCGGAGTTTTATACGCAAAACTGGATATTTCACACCAAACTCACTGTCTTCGTTTGTATTGCGCTCATCTCCCTGATTCCTACCCGTTACTTTTTGAGTCAACGCAAAACCGATAGTCAGGAAATTGCTGTTCCCGCCAAAGTAATTAACGCCATTCGGTTTGAACTTTTCTTGTTTGTGTTGATGCCGCTTTTGGCTGTGTTGATGGCCAGTGGTACAGGGCTGGACGCAGAAGTCGCCAACCATTTAAGACAGCAACTCGTCTCACCATAGGAGCCCGCTTCGTTCTCCTTTATAATAGGAATATATTTGCGAACTCATCGAGACTATGTCAGTTCCAACCTCAAGCGGGCAGTCCACACCCTGGACTGAGAAACCCAGTGACCTCGCCAAGCAATTGGAGACGGATCTACAATTGGGCTTGTCTCAGCAGCTTGCAGAGCAACGATTGCTGCGACTGGGTCCCAATCACCTGACGGAACAAGGCCAACGTTCCGCCAGGTCTCTTTTTCTTTCCCAATTTACGGATTTCATGATCATCGTTTTGATCATTGCTGCCATCGTCTCTGGAGTCGTCGGCGACGCAGTGGATGCGCTAGTCATCGTGGTCATCATCCTTATCAATGCCATTATCGGGTTTTCTCAAGAGTATCGTGCTGAGCGAGCCCTCGCCGCCTTGCGGGCCTTGTCTACCCCGGATTGCAAGGTCCGTAGAGACGGACACGTACATACCATCGCCACAGAGCAGCTGGTGACAGGAGACCTGGTCCTGTTGGAGGCAGGTGATTACGTTCCAGCCGATTGTCGTCTGGTGGATGTGGCCGATGTGCATGTGGACGAGTCTGCCTTAACGGGCGAATCCACAACCGTTAGCAAGGTCAACAATGCCCTGGAGAACGAAAATCTCGTCGTTGCCGACCGCAAGAACATGGTCTTTCGCGGTACGCTGATTACGCACGGGCGTGCTGTGGGCCTAGTGACGGCAACGGGAATGTCCACCGAGATGGGTAAGGTGGCAGAGTTGTTAAACAGCGGCGAGAAAGAAAAGACCCCCTTACAGGTGCGCATCAAGGATTTCGGCAGACGCCTCGCCATTGCCGTGCTATTGATATGCGGGGTGCTCATGGCCATGGGCATCTTGCGCGGTGAACCGGTCATGCTCATGTTCCTCACGGCCATCAGCCTGGCCGTTGCCGCCATACCCGAAGCCTTGCCTGCGGTGATTACCGTGGTGCTGGGCCTGGGGGCCAAGAAGATGGTGCAACAAAATGCGCTGGTTCGAAAGCTTCCAGCAGTGGAAACCCTGGGCTCCACTACCGTGATTTGTTCCGATAAAACCGGCACCCTCACCCAGAACAAAATGCATGTGGAAGAATGTGTGTGTGTTAGCGGAGCGCGCAATGTGCTGGTACCGGCCGACGCTGCGCGTGGGGCCTGGGCCTTGATGGGACAGGCACTGGCGCTGAGTAATGATGTGGAAAAGGGAAAAGACGGAAGTCCTAATGGCGATCCCACCGAAGTGGCTGCCTACCAATTCGCTGCCAATGCGGGATATAAAAAAGAAATTCTTTCTCAACTCTTTCCCCGTGTTTTGGAAATTCCGTTTGAGTCAAATCGTAAACGCATGACCACCTTCCATGTGCAGGAAGGGGGATTAATTGCCTTTACCAAGGGCGCACCGGAAAAGGTTTTGGCGGTGTGTCGTTATCAGCTCGGCCCCGAGGGAGTGGAATCCCTGGACAATGATTATTTTCTCCAGGAGGCGGAAGGTCTGGCGGAAAATGGTTACCGGGTGCTGGGCTATGCCTACCGTAACTGGAATACCTTACCGGATACGAAGGAAGAGGAAGAAGTGGAAAACGATCTGGTCTTTTTGGGGCTGGTCGCCATGATGGACCCACCTCGCCCCGAGGCCGCCGAAGCCGTGAAGTTATGCAAAGAAGCGGGAATACGACCGATTATGATCACGGGTGAT
>JAOUPJ010000018.1 GCA_029879945.1 Gammaproteobacteria bacterium | reverse complement strand
TTTTGACAGCAAGATTACTTTATAGTAAACATATCGTCAAAATTTGCCATTAGCAGCATCTCTTTGATATCCGGTTGACACTTTACCAGTTCTATTCGGGTTGGGTCGCCCTGTACTGATTCTCTTAACAATAAAAGCATTCCCAGCGCCGAGCTATCCATGTCTTGAACCGCTCCCATGTCTACCACGAACTTAAAATGGGAGTAATCTCTGGAAATTCCCACCGCCTTTCTGAATTCATCATGTAGATCGAAATCAAAAATCCCTGCAATGGTAATGTTTACAACGTTACGATCTTCTTGAATATTTGTGTTAATGGCCATACCAATATGCTCCTGTCACAAAAATTTAACCATAGTTATTAAAATAAATCCACGCTTCCTTCTTCCATAGAGTTTTGTTCTACCGCTTTGTGAGAATTTTGCATAAGTAATAGATTTGCTTGTGCAAAATATTCTTCCATTTGAACTCTATGATCAAAACTTTCTTTTTCCTCTGAACCTGGCTTAAAGTGATTCAGCCGCTTTTCTTCAGTTAAGTTCAGGAGTTTTTCAAGGTCTCCGAGCCGCTGATCTGCATGTTCGCAGATTTGTCGAACAATATCTTCAAACTGGAGAGATCTTATGGCGACGCCCACCTGGGCATTGACATCATTAGCAACCATGCTGATTTCCCCAATTTTTTTGGCGGTATAGGCATGTAGTTCGCCTACTTTCGTGGTCATGCTGCTGACTTGATCTTTGGAATTTAGCATTACTTTCATGTCCTTTGACGCCATATTATGAATAATGCTTCGTGCATCTTTAATTTTGCTCATAACATCAAGAACTACCGAACTTATCTGTTCGCTGAAGTTCTCGGAGTTCTTAGATAACGCCCTGACTTCATCAGCAACGACGGCAAACCCTCTGCCGTGCTCACCCGCTCGTGCGGCCTCAATCGTCGCGTTGAGGGCCAGCAGGTTGGTTTGGTCAGCGATATTTTTTATGCCGCCAAGCATGTCTACTGCGTTACCGATTTTGCTCCACATATCGTCTAATTCATATACCAAACGTATGCTTTCCTTGCTCGTTCCCACTATTGTTTCAACAAAAAAACGTAATACCGTATCTGTTTGTGTAACAAAGTCAGAAATGTTTAACCCTTTGTTGTCATCACTACTATCAATGTTGACATTACTAACAAGGGATGTGGTTAGGTCTTTTTGTTGTTGGGTTGTGGTGTTAAGTCCATTAAAACTGTCTGTTAGTCCAGCTATGGCTTGGGCGATGATATCCTTGAGTCTAAACAGGTCTGCCCGAATATCTGAAAGTTCTGTGTGGAGTCCCTGAATGAGAGCCTTGTCCGCATCATAGAACTCACGAGCACCGATCGCTGCGGACGCTTGATTTCCCATTGTTACAGTTGAATCAGAAACTGAGTGACGTATTTTCAGAAAACTATACAGGCTTAGTGTGAGGGGTATTGAAGTGAGTAGTAGTGATTGGGTCTGTAAATAAATAAGAGTGCTTGCACCCAGGTGAGCACCAATAAAGAGGGCTTTGCTAAACAATAATCTTTTTAGCACGAGGCTCCACCTCTACTCGGTAGTAGGGAGCACATCGCGCATCTCGTCAGATTGCTTCGCGTATCCAGTGATTTGTCAGCCTTTGACAGTTCCATCTATACAATTCAGTGTCTATATATAATCAAATCCCACCTCAGTTCGAGTGCACGTCGAACTGGCTGAGTTCTTTTGCCGCCCATCGTCAAAATGGGCAATGCGAATAAGGGAAAGTCTTACTTAATATCGGAAGGTGGAATTAAAATCTTGATTAGGTTTAGACGGCTATTTATTTGGGGGATTTATCATAAGTTCTTGAATTTGTGCCGCTGTGTTAACACTTAGGTGTTTCCAGGGGAGAGGGAAAAGCGCCGGTACTTTGGCCTTATATATGGAATATGCCTCTCCGAACTCGGAAATGAGCCTTTTTTCTTCGAATCGGTAACCTATCAATATATAGAGTGTAAGGCATAGAGCGCTTACCAATGAAATATTGTCCAGGTCTCTGCTCCATATCAAGATCAGTGCGCAACCATACCAAGGGTGCCTCACGAATCGGTGTATGGGGGAGAGGGTAAAGTGCTCTCTAACGCTCTCTGGGTAAATTCCAAGGAATTCAAGAAGATTGTAATAACGGAATGTCCACAAAAAAATCAGTATTGCAAAGATGGATAGGCCCTTTAAGAACGGGTCTAGAAAAACCGGCCAATGCCACAGGGGTTCGCTGGGGAGGAAATGGGTTAGAACAGGGTAGGGTAGCAGTAGCGCCAGTGCCAGAATACAGTAATACAGGCGGTAGTTTTTGCCCGCTATGAGGCCCTTGGTAATCAGCAGGTGTTTGACACGGTTATTGGCCAATAGAGAATGCGCGAACCCATAGAGGGCCCAGAACAGGCTGACAATGATGAGGGAGTCTAAGTTGTTCATTCCAGAGTATTAAGTGGAACCAGTCTAAATTCGATCAATTCTAAACCAAAAATAGGTTCGAAATCTCCTGGTGTTCGGTTATAATTGTCCCCGCTTCACGACGGTAGATGTGATTTGCTTGGATTTTTTTCGCGTCACTCAACTGTATTTTCGTTTAAAAACAACAGCTTATATGAGAGCGGTCGGCGGGAAATGTGAGGCTGAAGAGGCATGGCTAAGTTACTGAAAATTAAAGAAAAGTAATATTCCGTGGCTCGTGAGGGAATTTGAATCCTCTCGTTAATATTGAATCACTGCAAGTGCTGTGAGCGTGCAGTGTTTTTGTTTTTATAATTATAACTTGTTGATAATAATAAAAAAAATGAATTGGCTTGACGATCAGTTAGCTGTAGAGCGTACGAGTATTGGTCAAGGAAGTGACTCACGCATGGATGCCAGGGATAAGAAGAGAGTGGTCATACCTGTCGGCATAAGCCGCCATTAAGCCACCGTCAGTACACTTTGGCAGCATTAAAGCTCAATTCGTATTGAATATAGAGTTGTTCGCTTTGAGGAGAAAAAACGTGCGAGTAAAATCCTTGATAGCCTTGAGTCTACTACTAACTGCATCTAATGCAGTGTTGGCAGATTCAAGCGAAAGAGACCTGAAGTGCCTGGCACTGAATGTCTACCACGAAGCCCGTGGTGAGCCATTAGAAGGTCAACTAGCGGTGGCGATGGTTACAATGAACCGCGTCTACAGTAAGTCATATCCCGACACAGTCTGTGGTGTTGTTTGGCAACGTCGTCAATTTAGTTGGACACACGATGGTCGTAGTGACCGTCCTCGTGATCAGCAATCATGGAAGGTCGCAAAACAAATCTCTGAGTATGTCTACAATAAGTATGACAAACACCGAGATTTGAGTGGTGGTGCTCTGGATTTGACTAAAGGTGCGTTACACTATTATGCACCTAAACATGCCAATCCTAATTGGGCAAACTATAAAGAAGTGACCAGCAAAATTGGTGGTCATATCTTTCTCAAGGGCAGAAAAAACAATCGCTCTTGATACACATTCCTAAGAATCTGGACAGATTCTAGAATGTTAAAAAGCCGCATCAAAGCGGCTTTTTTGTTGTCTAATAAAAATGTAACAGATAAATTTATTATTAGACTGGCCGATATACTAAATAGAGTCTAAGGTTTTCTTTTTGCATAGACTTTATTGGTGCGGCTACAGAAGGAATTGAGTTATGTTGGCTACCGGAATTAACCCGCCACCTATATTGCGATTGGATGTAGCAGGCTACCCTGTAGCCTGGATACCGTGGCAAGAAGCGGTTTGCCTCTACGTGAAAGGGCAGGTCGCTTGGGAAGTGGGCCAGGAAAGCATTCGAATAAGCGGCGGAATTTCCCGAATCAGTGGTGAGCGTTCATTTATCACCGTCAACTCCATCGTCGCTGTCCAAGGCATAGCCAGTCATCTTTTTAAAGCCACCGTTCCCCATCTGACAAATCGAGAATTGTTTCGCCGAGATGGTGGAATCTGTATGTATTGTGGCGGTCAGTTTTCCGATAGAGAATTGACACGTGATCACATAACGCCAAAATCCCGTGGTGGTTCAGATCAATGGACGAATGTGGTGGCAGCCTGCAAGCGCTGTAATACGCACAAGGGGGCGAGGACGCCCGAAGAGGCCGGGATGCCATTATTGGCTATTCCGTTCGTGCCGAACTCGGCTGAATACTTGGCGCTGAAAAATCGTAGAATTCTCGCTGATCAAATGGAGTTTTTGAAAAAGCAGTTTCGACATGAGCGTTTAATTGAAATGGTCTAAGAGGCGTTTCAGATATTCCGGATACAATCCAGCGAATAACGCTTTCCTTGTATGTAGTCCTGAATACACAATAACACTTGTGGACTACGGTGTTGATCCATGCAGGCTTCGATCTCGTTATAACTCATCCAGTGGGCATTAACGATACCCTCGTCCAATTCTCTATCTGGGAAGTATTCGCCTATCACACCGGTAAAAGTAAAACGCAAATAGGTATCGTCCAGCTCTGGGTGGGTCCAGCGGTAAATGCCCACCAATTCGGTTGGCTTAAAGGACCATGCTGTTTCTTCCAGGGTTTCCCTTACTGCGGCTTCTTCCAGTGATTCGTTATTTTCCCAATGCCCGGCGGGTTGATTAAAGAAGGTTTTTCCTTTTATGATCTCTTCAACCATGAGAAATTTATTGTCTTTTTCAAGAATAGTGGCGACGGTGACACGTGGGCTCCAACGCATTTGTTTTCCTTCAGGCTCAGGGTTGCCGTATAGTAAGGGTGTTTCCTTTTTGAATCAATTCCAGGTGTTTGAGAAAACTCATTCCCAATAGAATTTGATTGTCTCGCATGCCGGGATTGATTCCACCGGGGACTTGTCGAAGCACAATCCCGCCCAATTCTACGCTATCGAGTGTGGTGCGAAACCCCTCCACTGACCCATTGGCCGTCTGATAAACGACTCGAGATTCAGGCTTGAGTTGTAATCTGCGTGCCACCGACGCGGGGATGGCGACATCGCTGGCCCCCGTATCGACGAGAAACTCCACTTTCATCCCGTTGATATGACCAGTAGCTAGGTAATGACCCTGGCGATTACGAATCAGAGTAACTTCTTGTTGACCCAAGCTATTACTGGTATTTTCGAGTTCTTGATTGGGATTGCGTTGCTTTTCCAGCTTGTCATTAAAAAAAACGGCCAAAAAACCGATAATGATCACCCATGAGGCGATGATCATAAATTTTCCCAATGTGCTGCGAGTGCTTTCGTTGTTCATATCATTAGTATATCGAATTTCCTCAACGTTTAGTTTAGCCAAAGCTGTTCTTGTACACGCTAGCTTAATGTGGACATCTTCTAATGGGTGTTGCTACTATTGATGCGGATTCACCAAAAGGGTCACTGGGGTGTTCGTATGCAATTCGTAGTAGTTGATGATCACGAATTGTTCCGTGAGGGACTAAAGATGCTGATTGCCAGTCTTTATCCCGGCGCTAACGTTGTTGAGGCTGGAAGCATAGAGGAGTTTCTCGACCTCAAGCTGGAAGACAAGGAAATAGACCTTGTCCTTTTTGATCTTAACCTGCCAGGTCGTAGCGATGTCGATGCATTGGTGCTTTTACGTAAGACGCTTCCCAGTGTGCCTATCGTTGTGATGTCTGCTAACGAAAATCCGAGTAAAGTGGGCGAAGTTTTCAGATACGCCATACAAGGCTATATACCCAAATCCTCTGATACCAATATCATTAAAAGTGCAATCAATTTGGTGCTGGAGGGGGGAGCCTATTTACCACCTCAACTTCTGGCTGCCGGCGCGATTGATAGCCACTCTGCTCAACACACAAATACTACCCATGTGGCAGCTCTCACGCCAAGACAACTGGATGTATTGCAGGAATTGAAGCTGGGAAAGACGAATAAAGAAATTGGTAAGGCGCTATCACTTACCGAATCTACAGTCCGTGCACATGTCGCAGCCATCCTCCGTGCCTTTAATGCAAAAAATAGAACTCAAGTCGTGCAGAAAATACTAAACAATAGATGAATAGAAGGATTTCACGTATCCATTAGTGAGAAGGTTACCAATGTGCGTAGCTTTGCCGTAGAAACGGGTTTGTGTAGTAAATAAAATCCAGTCTCTTCTGCTTCTTTCAGGCGCGCGGGGTCTGTGTCACCGGTTACGATTATAGCGACTGCCTGGGGAACGATTTTCTGTATACGTCGTATAACATCTGAGCCTGTTTCATTGTTTCTGAGGCGATAGTCGGAGACGATAAGGTGGGGTTGAAAGTCTTTTCCTTTTACCCTTTCTTCTGCTTCCGCTCCTGAGGTGGCGCACAGAACCTGGGCGCCCCAGGAAGTTAACAGAGATTCGAAGGCATCGAGTATGTCTGCTTCGTCATCTACAATGAGAATCCGTTTTCCAACGAGTACATTGTTGCTTGTTTGGGGGAGTGATGCTTCCTGCATATGCTCGTTTTGATTACATAGGGGAAGCTCCACTGAAAAGCATGAGCCTTTCCCTTCAATAGACACCACATGAAGGGGGGTGCCCATAATCCCTGTTAAGCGTTTAACAATGGCCAGCCCCAGTCCAAGTCCTTTGGAGCGATCTCGCTCCGGGTTCTCCAACTGTTGGAATTCATTAAAAACAATTTTCTGCTTGCTTTCGGGTATCCCCGGCCCAGTGTCATAGACACATATCAGCACACTACCGTGATGGCGCTTTGCGCCCAGTGTGACCCGCCCATTAGGTGTATAGCGTATTGCGTTTGATACCAGGTTGCGGATCACTCTTTCCAGATGAGCGTAGTCTGCGTAAGTCGTGACGGAGCTGGGAATAATTTTCAATGATATTCCCTGCTCATCTGCGAGTACTTCGAATTCGCTTTTTAAACTGGAAAAGAGGTTGTCCAAAGAAAAATAAGAGGGAGAGTTTTTAACAATGCCAGCATCCAGTTTGGAAATATCCAGTAAGGTCTCTAACAGAGTAGACATGGCCCCGCAGGAACGCTTTATTTTTTGTATTACCGGTTGTAGTTCTGTGGCCTGCGGTGCTTGCTCTAATACACCCAACAAAAGCCCCATGGCATGCAGAGGCTGACGCAAATCGTGGCTGGCAGCGGCAAGGAACTTCGTTTTCGCTGTGTTGGCTTGTTCTGCTTCTTTTTTTTGAACTTTTAACTCTTCGATCAGCTTTAGGTTTTCGAATCGTAGTGCGATAGACTCTCTTAGCGTTTTCGCGTTAAATTTTGCGAACAAAATTAGAAACGTGAGAAATAATAAAATTGTGACGCCAAATATATTGTAGTTCAATTCCGAGTGTGAAAGAAATTTATATATCAAAGGCGTGCTGGTTATCACAGCATAGACATGAAAAGCAGGGAGAATTGCGGTTGTTGTTGCCATGGAGGTAGAAACGATCAACAGTAGCATAACTGTTAGAAACGAATTCAATAGAATATCATCAGGCAAGAAAAAGAGCAGGGCGGCTGCGCCCCAGGTGATTCCTGATAGTGCTGCAAAAAATACATATCGCTGTCGCCATTTTTCTAGCTCGTGATCTTGTCGTTCTTTTTTAAAGTACTGACACACAACTTGATATCGCAATACCGACACTGCATAAACACTCACTAGCCAAGTAAATACTACATAGGATTCTATGGGGTGTGCAGCCAGCAGCATGACGGCCACACTGGAGCCACTAAGAATCAGGGCCAATAAGATGTGCTTGCTTTGTCGATACTGGCTACGGATCATTTCCGCTTGAATACGACCGGTTTCTGAAACTGGTGATGAAGTGGGTTTATCTTTCATGGATACTTTGCCTTTCTCCAGCGTATTTTCGTCGTCTTCAATGCTCTGTTACTACTGTGTCGAACGGCTAGACCGAAAGGCTTAAGCCTTTCGTATTAATCTTTATGATACATTTACTTATATGATTCTACATCTATATTTTTCTTTGATCCATCCGCTAAATAAATGTTGATATCCTCCAAAGAAAAATTTCAAGGTACACATATGCGCATCAAGATCCCCACTTACCGTTCTTTGTTTACTATCTTGTTAATAAGTATTTTTCTGGTCGCCTGCGGCAGCGAAGGGGGTACAAACGCTGACCCTAACGGTGGTCTGAACGATCAATCTCAAAGTTTATACCCTACCCCCACTGCACTTACCACAACGGCGGTGGCAAGTGAGCGGGGGCAAGGGGATTTTCGTTTTCTCAAGTCAGCTTTTACGGATAGTGGCGATGGGGTCGTGATGAAGGCCGTAATGACGGGAACGGGTGCGAAGCTGATCTATACTCCTTACTCTCCAACCACAGGGTGGGGAGCCAGCGTTACGATTACGAACTATACCTCCATGTATGGTTTGTACAATGATGCTACATGGGACACTTTTTTTGGGCTCGTCACCAATGGCAGTACCATTATGATGTGGTGGGTGGCACACACAGACGTGACGGTAAAAAATGCAGCGATCTATACCCCTGGGGCGGGGTTGGGCACACCAGATACGGTGGATGCGCGCTTTATTGGTGGTGGGCGTGCGGGATATGTATATGTGAGGAATCAATACTCCTCTACAGTGGGCGGTCATTTGGTTTATGTCGCGCAGTGGGATACCAGTGGATGGGGAGCAGAAACCACGATTGCGACACTTTACGGACTCACAGACGCGACCATCGATAGTAGTGGTACTGATATCGTGATTGCACTGAGAACGATACCGCTCAATTACACATCGTACAGTTGTGTTGATCTGATATGGGGAAGTGGTACCACCTGGAATGGAACTGCCGGAAATCCTTGTTCGGGCGGAGATACCTACGGAGTTTCACCGCCTAAGATTGCGACCAACGGAACAAAATTTCTGGTTGCATACAATCAGGTATTAACGTCGTCGCCGTTTACTAGCACGTTAGTCGTTAGCTACTACGATGGTTCAATCGCTAGCACCACTATCGCCAGCCAATCTGTGGCTGCGGTTGCCAGCGATGGAGCGGGTTTTGCGCTTGTTACGCGAGCAGGTGAAGCACATCGCTATCACGATCAAGGGGGCGGTACGTTTGCTTGGGCGGGCCCAGTCACGATTGGCGGCTGGAGCAGTAATGGTAACTATGTATCGATGGCCTCCGATGCCATTGATGAATACATGGTCGCATGGTATGGCTCGGGTTTAGTCGCCTACAGTCTGTTTAACGGGTCTTCATGGTCTGCCGCAGCGACGGTGCAAACCAACGACATAGTAGAACTGGGTCCAATCCATCTGCTTGCCAGCAATAGCGGTACTGCGGGTTACGGGCTGGCCTGGACTTCTCAAGTCACCGCAGAGGGGAAAAATCGGGTCAACGTGTCGCGCTATTCTCCTAACTTTACAACCCCCAGTACGCGTGCATGGGAATTGTATCTGGCGGCCGATTTCCTGGCACCTGATGCTGCTCCCACCACGGTGCAAAGCGCCGCGCAGTATCTGGGCCTCGCCTCCAATAATCACGGGGAATTTGTTGCCTACTGGGCACAGGAAGACGATGAGCAGGGATCTGTGCCCTACGCGGTGGAAGTGCCCAATCAAACGGCGATAATCCCAACTCCCACGCCAGCGTTAACCAGTATTGTGTCATTGACTGCTCAACCGGGCAGCTCTGAAAATGTCTCTACCGCTACAAATAGCGCGGGCGATGTATTGGTGGTATGGACTCAATACAATATATCGGGCACTTATTACTGGAGCATCTACGATGCCACCGCTACTACGTGGAGCGCACCAGCAACAATTACTACGACGAATAAGTTGTACGCCGTGAGTTCTGGTTCGCGTCTATTTGCTATTGCGAGCACCGGTTCCAGCTACGAAATGGCAGAATTCACCAAATCGGGTACCTGGTCTGCGAGTGTGTTCTCAGCAGTGACTACTTTGACTGGTGCGAGCCTTACCCTGGAGCCCATCTCTTTGGGCGGCGGCAAGCTTATGTTATTGGGCTTTGTAAACCCTGGTGGTGGTATGGAGCTTCAAGCGGTCACCTATAACGGCACAAGCTGGTCTACCGCTACCACAATCAATACCACAGCGCTGTCCGCAACTGGAACGGTAACGACAGCCGTATCGGGTGGCTCGATCGCTATCGTGTGGTATGAGAACACGAGCAGTGGGCTTTATGGCTCGGTCTATAACGGTACTGCCTTTGGTATGGAGCATGAATTTGTTGCTGCGGGCATACAGATAGCAGGGATTCAGATCGCAGGCGATGGTGCTGGAAACTTTGTAGCAGGATGGAATACTGGCTCTCTGAGCAACACTGATCTGGTCGGCAGGCTCGCTACCTATACGCCATCCGCCTGGTCTATGGCCACCTCCTATTCAATGACCGAGGTGTCTGGTGTTGCCAGTGGCACGGGTGGCTATGTCGCCAGTTTACAAAGTTCTGGCCCCTTGTTTGGTGGTCAGCTGATGACCCAGACCTCAGTGGTCGCCCATGACGGTTCGGCCTGGGGTACGCCAGAGCTACTGGACGATTTCGATTCCATGCCCGTTGGCGGCAGTATTCAGGGTGCCATTGCTGCCAATGCCACAGGTATGATTTTGCTTTCATACAATCCTGAGCAGGGCAAGGTTTTTGTGAATACTGGTACGGGTTGGGCCTTGCAGACCCATGCCACGCCGACTGGTGCCACGATGACCAATCAGCTAGTGTACGAGTCAGGGATTGCAATTAGCACGTCCGCTGATGGATTTGCTTTCAGCATAGGTGGAAGAACACGGCTGCCCATTGGAAGTTCTGAATCCTACAATGGTAGATGGATATACCACTACACTACTACGGGCACCACGCTTTATGAGTTGCCTGAGTACAGCATTACAGACAAGCTCATACCGATGTCTTCAGGCTTCATGGCGATTACCCGTGAGCCTGTCACGGCATCTGAGCTGGGCTTGGCTGTGAGAGGGGCAAAAATCCCGGTAACGCCCTAAGCAGTCTTCTGTACGCAAAAAAACCCTACACTCTCTAAGAGTGTGGGGTTTTGTTTTTTCCGTAGGAAGAGTCCTTGAACTAAAGCCGCACAGTGAGAATCAAAGCCTTTTGTCGAGGCTTAAACATCTAGCACTGGTAAATTGGCCCTCATTGAATTATGTTGCAGTCTGGAAACCCCTATACGTAACGCGATGAACAAACTCCCATTTATTTTTTCCCTGACATTCTTCTACGCAGCGATATTACTCCCAAGCGAGTTATTCGCAGCAGGCCCCCCCGGCGGCCGGGAGTCTCCCGTTTCGGTGGCCGTGGCCCAAAATACCCTGTTGTCTCCCAGTGTATTAGTGCCCGGTACAGTGGTTAGCCGATTCTCAGCCGAAGTTCCCGCCGAGGTGGAAGGCCGTATGGTCTGGGTGGCGGAGGTAGGTCAAAGCGTCAAAAAGGGTGAGGCGATCGCCAGACTGGATGACAAACTCTATCGCCTGCAAGTGATGGAAAACGAAGCGGCCTACAAACGTGAAAAAGCCCGCCTGGCATTTCTGGATCAGGAACTCCAACGCGCAAAAGAACTGGTGGAAGGGGCCTTTGCCTCCAAAAGCCATATCGACAAGCTTAGATCAGATCGCGATGTGGCAGAGAGTGAATATGCCGTGGTGAGCGCTAAGCTGCAATTCGCCAAGGAGATGTTGGCCCGCTATCAGGTCATAGCGCCTTATGACGGTGTCGTTACCGAGCGCAAGCGACGAGTCGGTGAATGGGTGCGTAGCGGTGATACGGTGGTCGCCTTCTCCAATCCCAGTCGATTGGAGATAGAGGCGCACGTTACCGAGCAGACGGTTACCAACATCAACGTAGGTCAGACTTTGAAGGTCAAAACCAACGAGGGAATGAAAGACGCAACGGTGAGTGCCATCGTTCCTGTGGGAGATAGACAGTCTTTACTTTTTGATTTGCGCCTTAAAGTGCAAGGTGCATGGCGTGCGGGTCAGGCCGTGCGCGTGTCGGTTCCCACCGGCTCGGCCAGGGAAGTGTTGGCGATTCCCCGAGACGCGCTGGTCGTTCGTCGTTCGGGTATGACGGTGTTTGTGATCGATAATGAGAACAAGGCACAACGTGTTTCTCTGGACGTGGGCATTGCCGGCGGTGAGCTCGTCGAAGCCATCGGAAGTCTTAAAGTGGGTGATCGGGTGGTCATCCGTGGCGGAGAGCGCCTGCGGCCCGGTCAGCAGGTTAAGATTGCGAATCCTTAGACCATGAAGCTAACTCAGGCCTCGCTCAGTAATCCCGTCGCACTCCTGGTGGCCGTTATTCTGGCCATCATTTTTGGTTTTGTGAGCCTGGATCGCTTGCCTGTACAGCTTACACCCGAGGTCGAAAAGCCAGAGATCACCATCAAAACCAATTGGCGTGCGGCCGCGCCCGACGAGATTGAATCCGAGATCGTCGAACCGCAAGAAAAAGTCTTACGTGGTTTACCGGGCATGACAGAAATGATCGCCAAAGCCAAACGGGGTCAGGCTGAAGTTTCTGTGACCTTCGTAGTGGGCATGGATATGCAACGCGCCTTGCTCGAAGTGCTAAATCGATTAAACCGCGTTCCCTTTTATCCCGAAGATGCGGAAGAACCTGTTATCAGCAGCGTGGGCGGAAATTCTCGGGCCATTGCCTGGTTTATCCTAAAACCTACCAACGGTAACCCCCGCGCCATCGCCAGTTATCAGGATTACGTCGAAGAAGTGGTGCAGACACGTTTCGAGCGCGTGCCAGGTGTTGCTTTATCTGAAGTGCGTGGTGGGCGGGAACGCGAAGTACGCATTACTTTTGATCCCTTTCGCGCTGCGAGTCTGGGCATTCAATTACCCAAAGTGATCGGCCTAACGGGTGGCGCGAAAGATATCTCCGGTGGTACCGCCGATGTGGGGAAACGTCGTTACTCCATCCGTTTCGCCGGAAAATATTCGGTAGACGAGCTCAACGATATGGTACTGGAATGGCGCAACGGCCGGCCGATTCGATTAAGAGATGTAGCTGACGTAAAAGTCGATTTGGTAGATAGGACTGGCTTCGTGCTGCAAAATGGCGATGTGGCTATGGCGGTAAACGCCCATCGCGAAACCGGTGTAAATGTGCTGGACGTGATGAGTGGTTTGCGCGAGGCCGTTGAAGAGCTGCAGGAAGGGCCCTTGAAGCGGGCCAATCTTTCTATTGAGCAGGTCTATGATGAAACACTCTACATAGACCGATCGATAGCACTGGTTACCAGCAACCTCTTAATGGGCGTGGTTCTGGCAATCGGAATTTTGTGGTGGTTTTTAAGGCGTTTTCGTGCAACGCTCATGGTGGCAATCGCCATTCCTGTATCCATCATCACCACATTTATTTTGCTTGATGTTTCGCTTCGTACCATCAATGTAATTTCCCTGGCAGGGCTCGCCTTTGCGGTGGGCATGGTTCTCGATGCGGCTATCGTTGTATTGGAAAACATCGTGCGCTTGCGGGAAGAAGGCCTCTCTCCCAGTGAGGCAGCGCTCAAAGGAACCACGCAGGTTTGGGGTGCGCTATTTGCGTCAACGGTAACAACCGTCGCCATCTTTTTGCCCGTAGTCTTTTTAGAAGAAGAGGCGGGCCAACTCTTTGCCGACTTGGCTCTAACCATTGCAATCGCAATCTGCTTTTCACTTGTCGCTGCCGTTACCGTATTGCCTACCGCTGCTCAACAGTGGTTAGGGAACAAGACCCTGGTGGATCCTCACCGCCACTGGTGGGACATGATCACCGCCAAGGTCATGTATCTGACTGATACGCCGCAAAGACGTTGGACATGGATAGGATCACTGATAGTGATTTCGATTCTATTGGTTGTGGCATTGGCCCCAAAAGATGACTACCTTCCGGAAGGAAATCGAAATCTCGTTTTTGCCTTTATCCTTCCTCCACCCGGTATCAACATCGATACGCTGGAAACCGAAATGGCGCAAGTCATTGCCAAACGTATGCAACCCTATGTGGACAACAAAGAAGAACCTCATGTATTGAATTACTTTTTTGTCGTCTTTGAAGGTGGTGCCTTCATGGGAGTGCGAGCCAAAGACCCCGCCGATACGAACAAACTCGTCCCTTTGATTAATCAGGTGATTCAAGGGTTTCCAGATACCCTGGCCTTCGCCAGACGAACATCGCTATTCGGCGGTTTTGGTTCGGGAAATTCCATCGATATGAATATACAAGCTAATAATATTGATAGCGTGGTGGAAGCGGCGCAAGCTGCCTTTGGTCAGATTCGGGATGTGTTGCCGGGTTCATCTGTAAGACCTTTTCCGGAACTGGATTTAGCCAATCCGGAATTGCGACTGATCCCGAATGAAAGGCGTATCGCAGAGGTAGGTTGGACCCGCCAACAACTTTCCGGCGTAGTGCGTGGATTGGGAGATGGCCTCTATGTGGGAGATTATTTCGATGGCAACCAAAGGCTAGATATCATTTTGAGAGGAAAGGATTGGGAAACTCCGGAAGACTTATCCGCTATTCCACTTGCAACACCCGATGCTGGAATTGTTCCCCTGGGGGAATTGGCCCATGTGACGCGAACCGCTGGCCCTCAAGAAATTCGACGGGTAGACAGACGTCGAACGATTACCTTGCAAGTGAACCCACCCGAAGACGTTTCCCTGGGCGAGGCAATTGATATTCTCAAGGAAAAAGTAGAACCCACGATAATCAATTTGCTACCTGAAGATGGAAATATCGTTTATGCGGGAACGGCCAATAAACTGGAAGTAGCAAAAGGGGCCATGGTCAATACCTTCCTGTTTGCTATCGTCATTCTTTATTTGCTCATTTCTGCGTTATTTCGTTCATTCATAGACAGTATCTGGGTTTTGATGACTATTCCTCTGGCAACAGTGGGGGGCGTAATTGCGTTGGCGATTTTGGATTTAGTCGGAACGCAGTCTTTGGACCTATTGACGTCTATCGGTTTCATCATCTTATTGGGTTTGGTCGTCAACAACGCCATTCTCCTGGTTCTGCAAACACGCAATGGAGAGCAAGAAGGTCTCTCCCGAAGAGACGCCGTACAGGCCGCTGTGCGCATGCGTTTGCGTCCCATTCTAATGAGTACCTTAACGAGTATTTTCGGTATGCTGCCGCTGCTTCTCGTGCCGGGTGCAGGTGCTGAGCTCTATCGAGGATTAGCGGCGGTAATTGTTGGAGGTATGGCAGTGAGCACCCTGTTTACACTGGTATTGCTACCCAGTTTACTGCGTTTGCGCGAGGGCGTTTTTCAGAAATCGATTAATTAGATCTTGTTAAAATGAGTGAAATAAACTTCGAACTCGTCCAAGGGTAGTGGTTTGCTAAAGTAGAACCCTTGGATGATGTCACAGTCGATGCTTTTCATGAAGTCCAGTTGCTCTGCAGTTTCGACACCCTCTGCGACAGTTCTTAGATTCAAATTGTGAGCTAGGTTGTTGACGGCTTTAACAATGGTTTTGTCGTCATTATTGCTCGGAATGTTTTTAACAAATGAACGATCAATTTTTATTGTTTTGATAGGAAGTTTCTTAAGGTAGCTAAGTGAAGAATATCCTGTGCCAAAATCGTCAATTGAAACTTCCACGCCCATATCACAGAGGTCATGAAGTATTTTAATTATACAATTGACGTCATCCATTATTACTGACTCTGTAGCTTCTATCCCTAATAGTCTTGGATCTATGTCGGAGTCGGTAATAAAATCAGCTAGCAAGTTACTAAAATCACGGTTTTTAAACTGGTGCCCGGAAATGTTTACCGATATTCTTTGGGATTCAAAACGAGTGTATCGCCATTTGGATATCTGCTCAATTGATTGCTGTAATACCCACGAGCCTAACAAATTGATCAGGCCGCTTTCTTCTGCAATGGGGATGAATTCCAGAGGAGAGACATAACCCAGTTTAGGGCTGTTCCAACGTAGCAATATTTCAGCGCCCGCTATCTTTTGCGTCCGAAGATCTATCTGGGGTTGATAATGCAGTTCAAATTCGTCTCTTTCTAGGGCTCCTCTCAACAAGGTTTCCACGGATATATTTTGTTTTTTCTTGCCTTCGAGTTTTTCGGGAGAGATTTCGTAGTTGTTTCTACCACGTTTTTTGACTGAGCGCAGAGCTTTGCTGGCGGCGTTCACTAGTGCTTCAATAGAGTTGCCATGTTGTGGATAAATGGCGATGCCTATAGAAGGAGAAACATATACTTCATTTTTTCCACAACGTATGGGAGAGTTAAAATTAGAGAGCAAGTTTTTTGCTATCGTTTCACTTAGGGTCAAGGCATCTTGGGAGCGGAGAAAGATAGAGAATTCATCTCCACCTAGTCTGGCGATCTCAATTTTCACGGACGATAGGGAGTTATTTTTCAAGGTGGAAGTTGGAAACTGAGATAAACGAGAAGAAATTTCAATTAGTAATTCATCGCCGTAGCTATGACCAAGATTTTCGTTAACGCGCTTGAATTGGTCTAGATCGATTAAGATTATTGCATAGCCTAGGTTTAATTGCCTTGCTACACGGAAGCTGAGTTGTGATCTGATATTAAAATATTGTCGATTTGGAAGCCCGGTTAGTGGGTCGGTATTTGAAAGTCTGCGTATCGTTTTTTCATTTAGCACTTTATCGGTTATATCGTGAATAATAAGGAGGCCCTCCTCATAAGCGCTTCGAACCATCTTGCAATCTACAATATAACGTCTTCCATTTCTCGTTAGATGGTGCTCAAATTGGGAAACGTCGCCGCTGTCTATTGTATGGTTCAGACTTTCTATTATCTGATTTGTCATGCTCGGGGGAAACGCATTTTCTACTAGAGTGCCAGTTAGAGTAGGGCTTTGTACAAGCGTTAAACTCTGTAGTCCTCCGAAATATTCCACTATTACTCCATCTTTTGAAATGCGAAACATAATGTCGGGCAAAAAATGTATGACGTTATTTTTGCTTGGGGAGGTGGGCCCTTGGTTTATCAGGGCGTTCATATGGTGATCCAAAATGGAATCGACGTTTTCAATGAATCTGCCGAAATTGAGTGGCTTTTTAAATAGATAGATTTCGCTCGGATTGCCGTCATGGTGGGGTAGCATGTCGGATTGGTTTTCAAAGCTTATCAGTACAGTTGGAATGCTTAGTGAGTCGAATATGGTTTCCAGTTTGTTTCTTATATCAACTAATTTCTGATCTTGAATATGGTGATTGGCAATGATTAAACTGGGTGCGCAACGATCTGCAATGTCGGCCGCCTTTTCTAACGAATTGCAGCACAGAATCTGATATCCGGATATCTCAAGCATAGACGCCAGTCTATCGTCAGAGTCTGCTCTGCTATCAATCACTAGGAGAGTATAGTCTTGCTTTTTAATTGAAGGACTAGTCATTACGCCGCTAAAACCATTTTTGCATTTAGTGTTGAAAAAAATACCAGCCGTCGCATTAAGGTATGTTATCTTCTACTCATTGTATCCCTATTTAAATTGGGGATGAGCTGACAAAGAGAGCCAATTTTACTCTTTAGTATTGCGTCCCTAAGAGCATGTTAGCTTAGTGGGAAATGTTAAATATTGTTAAGTGCGCGGGGCGAGGCTAGGGGAAAGTTCAATTGTTTAGCGTGTTTATAAAGTATGGGGAATTAGATGCTTTCTTTGTATTGATCCACAACGTTGTTAAGTTGAGACAGAAGTTTTTTGTCGATTCCGGATGAAAGGGGATGAGTCTTTGTGTTTTTTAGTTTGGAGTTCTGATTGAAGCTATGGGTTTCAAAAAAATGTAGCAGCAAACGGTTTAATCGCGAGGGGTTTAAATTGGCTTTTTGTTTCAATATGGAATTCGTAGTGTGAATCAGTCCGTCGCCAGTCAGCTTTTCTGGACGGTTTATAGTTTTTGATCGGGTGCAGATATCTCCAATTAACCTATCAGTCCCTCTGTTCAGTATTTTGCTCGCCCGATTAACTATTTCAATGTAAAGATTCTGAAATTCAATAATTTTTCTTTTTCGGTAACCGAACAATTTAGTGTCGTCGTCGGTGGCATAATTGGATCGTAGGATATCCATAAACAAGCTGGGGTCCATTGGTTCCTCACCGTGAGTGAGTATGAAGTGAGGGTATTCTCGGAGCAAGTCACGAAGGCAAAAAACGGCGTCCCACGTTATTCCGTCTGTTACTTCATAGCGTCCATAGTGAGATTTGGCTGACTCAAAATATCTACAATTTTCTCGAAATCTTGTAGACAGGTTTCGAAAAGATCGTGACTCAAGCAGTTGTGCCGCGTCCTCCTCATCAAAGCCCATCCTGCAAAGCGCAAAAAAAGTTCGGAAATAGTCAAAGCGCTGATCGAAGTGGTTCAAGATTTTGTCATGGCGAAAGTGCGACACTGGCTTTTTCTTTTTGGTGAGTACAAAATCCACAAGCTGAGAAAAAGTCTGCACAATATATTTGGCCTTATGTTTTTGTTCTGTGATATTTGTGGAATACATTTCCACATCGTCATAACGATATTCGTGATGGAAAAGTCCAAATTGGCGGATTGATCCGTAGTCAATGATTCCGCAGTCCATAAGAATGTTGTCCCCATCCCAGTCCATCCAGCAGAATATATACTCGGTTTCGAAAAACGCTGCCGTTCTGGCAAAATCTTCAGACACTTGTTCCAGAAGCTTGTTGTAACGTACACGTTCAGAATTAGAACTTACAAATTCACGATTTTCAATTTGTCTGTCCAGATAGTAATCGAGCACGGACTTCAAATCATCGTAGTTATTCTGTTTCAGATGACTAAATAAATGAGCCGGTCTGATTAAGTTTTTACCCGCTCGAACATTGATTGAACTTCCGTCTTTAAAAGAAATGATTGCGAGAGTTCGTTCTGTGGAAATTCCGGATTGCGCATAGATCTCACTCATCACGGCGGCCATCAGACCGTCGTCCAGACTTGCTCTACCATTCCCGTAACCGTGTTCATTGGTTCCAGTTTTGATGAGCACTTTACCGCCTTGTGCTGCGGGACCCAGTCGGGTTGTGCCAGTACCGCAACTACTGATATCCCAGGTGCCTTGTTTGGAACGAAAATAGCCATTCCATATACTGCGCCCATCTCCAGAATATAAGCCGCGCTTGTCTTTATGTTGTAGCTGTAGATAGCGAGTGGCCATATAGGTGCCGGGATAGATATCTTCCGCTTTTATTCGAGTTCTGTTTTCTATGTCATATTCGTTGATGATCTGTAGAGAAAATGTACGTAGTAGGGCGTTTTCCAACCCCGGGTTCATGGCATCGTCATGGGATTGTGGGATTAGGCCCATTTCCCTTGCTAAGGCAAAGTTGAAGTAGAAGACCTCTCCGCCATGGCGGTGACGTGCCCTGTAGTCCACGTAGGAGCTTGCACAGTATTTTCTGAGTGGATGGGTGCCATCGATGCTGGTGATCGTTTCGTAGCGGCTGTGGGCTTCTGAGAGGCCGTTTTTCTTGTGGTTTCGTGCATTCATTCTAATGCTGTTATCGGCATAAGCACCTGAATATTAACAATAAATAAACCGCATTCCTGACATTGGGGAGGGATATTTTTGAGGAAATAAGTTATTGTAATTTAAAGAAATCTACGAGGCTGTCCGCCCTCAATGGGAACTGAAAACTGGTATGTTCTTGGCATAGCCTACGATATTCTCACTTTGCAATCTGGAACTAATCTAAACCTGGTAAAAGCCCATGTCAGACACTACTAAAACTGGTCGCGAACGTAGAAACTTTTTTCGTCTTCAGGACAGCGTGTATATCGAATACCGGCAGGCGACGGAAGCGGAAGTAAAAAAGGATTTGAAGGGAGAAAAGAATGCGCCGAAAGCGGATGATGTGAGCTTTCAGTTAGATGCTGTCTCCAAGCAAATCAGCCCCTTGTTGGCGGATTTGAAATCAACGTCCTCTGCGGTGTATCCAGTGCTGGAACTGCTAAACCGAAAGGTAGATCTGATTTCCAGTATGGTGTTTTTTGATCACTTTGTGAATACTGAAGAAGGGTCGGGTAGTCTTTCTACCAGCACGGTGGACATTTCAGAAGGCGGTGTTAGTTTCGACTCTCAAACGCCGTTCAAACACGGAACCTATGTTTACGTGCGTTTGGTTATTGTCGGATTTCGTTATGGCCTGGAAACGTTTGGCAAGGTGCGTCATTGTGGTGACTTGTCTAAGGAAAAAGGGGCCGATGGTGAAACGCCGAACGCCCGCTTTCGTATTGGTCTGGAGTTTCCACACTTGTCCGAATATGATCGTAAGCAGCTAACACGCTATATTTTTGACAGGCAACGAGAGCTAATCAGAAACAAACGCAAGGCCTAGCTGGTCGCAAAATCAATACGGCAATCCCATCTGCGTTCACTGTACGGCGGTAAAGTGACAATCCCGGGTTTTTCACCAAACTCACCTTTAAAATCCGCTGGGCTTGCATAACCGACCCATGGTTCCAGGCAAATAAAGCCGGCCTTGGGCTTGGACCAAATTCCCAGTGTGGGAAAATCGCTTGTATCCATGCGCAAAACAATTTTTTCTTGACTCCTTAGCTCTACGGCGCGGCTGTTTACAGAAAGAAAAATCAATGCATCCTGGTCAAATAGGGTTTCACTCCATGATATTTGTCTGGACGTCACGGGCGGGTTCTGGGTCTTCAGAGTTAAAAGGCCATTTTCCAAAACCGGTGTGCGCCAGTCTTCCTCTGCCGAAAAGCTGATGCTGTAATCTCTAGCCTTATTGGAGTAAGAGGGATTCGGTACTGCAAACGCGGGATGCCACCCCAAGCTGAATGGTAAAGCGGTATTGCTATTGTTTCGCACAATGAAACTAGCCAGCAGTGAATTGTTTTGCAGTGTGTACAGCACAGATAAAGAAAAGTGGAAAGGATAGTGTGAGAGAGTTTCCTTAGTAGCTTGGAGTAGGAAACAAATCTGGGATTCGTTCACATGAGTAACAGAAAAATCAAGATCTCTGGCGAATCCGTGTTGCGTGAGGCCATAGTTTTTTCCGTATACAATCATGGCATCGTCTTTCAGCCGACCCACAATCGGAAAAAGAACAGGTGCATGACGAGGCCACACGTCAGGCGCACCGCCCCAAAGGGCCTCCTGGTGTTGGCATTTCAATGAGACTAGCTCAGCGCCCTTTTCTAAAAAAGACGCAACGAG
>JAOUPJ010000189.1 GCA_029879945.1 Gammaproteobacteria bacterium | reverse complement strand
ACCCATCGTTACCGTTAGCACTGCTGAGCCCGTCAATCTTCCCTATATCAATTTTATTCTCGAATTTGCATGGCCAAAGGGCCAGATGATTCGCCAGTTTACAGCGGTACTGGATGAGCCTCTGTTTCTGGGTTCGAAAGGCAAAGAATCCAGGCGTGCGGTATCGGGTGCGCAGTCGGGCACCACCAATGGGGCCGTGACTTCTTCCGGTTCTGAAATCGAATATGGACCGGTTCAGTGGGGCGAGATGTTGTGGAACGTCGCCGAAAAAGTGAAGCCTGATAAAGTGACAGTCGAGCAAATGATGCTGGCTTTACTTAATCAAAATCGCGAAGCCTTTTTTGGCAGCAATGTGAATATGCTGCGCAGTGGTGCCGTTCTTCGTATCCATGATATGACGGGCATTGCTGAAATCAGCCAACGCGATGCCAAACGTGAGATTAGCACGCAATACAAGCAGTGGCTGGACTACAAACAGAAACGTCAGCTTGAACGCCAGGGTCGAGTCTCTAACGAGGGTCTCTCGACGGGTGCTGTGGGAGATTCCAGTCGAGCGAGCGGGCCGATCGACACCAGTTCCCGATTGCAGTTGGAGGACGTGCAGAGCGCGGAAAGCGGAAAAAGTGCGTCAGAGGCGAATGCAGAAATTGAGAATCTGCAACAGCAGCTACGCGCTGAGAAGTGGAAAAATGCACTGTTGCAGAAAAAACTGCAGGAATCCGGGCAGACCGTTGATGCAGACAGCGAAGTCGTGACGGTGGAGAATGAAGACTTGGCTGCTATTCAAGAAGGTGCAGCCGAGGCACCTGAAGAAGATTTTACCAATATCCTAAGAGATCCCATCACCATCAGTTTCGTTGCAGCCCTGTTTATATTGCTGGGTGTTGTGGCATGGGGCATGACACGCAGTAAAAAGAAACCGAAACAAAAAGACAATATATTTGCGCCCCCGTATTCTGCCAGTCCAGTAGAAGAACTCCAAAAAGAGGAAGACCTGGCAGACGACTTTGCTGAGAGTGGCATAATATCAAAGGTACGGACACGACCTGCTAGCGAGGTGAAAAGTGAAGGGCCCATTTCAGAGCTTGAGCAGAATGATCAAGATGAGTTCCCTTCCAGCATGCAGTTACAATCGGAAATGGCTGATGTGCATGTAGAGTCTCCGAGGCCAATGGAAACAGAGCTGGATGAACCCGTGGACGAAGATACGGTTGCGCTATCAGAACTATCTGCTGTGGCAGCAGTGGATGATGTGGATTCCACTGGTTTGGCAGTCTCCAGCGAGGAGTCGGAGGCGGAATCAGACTCGGATGCGGAACTTTCAGAATTAATCGGTCGACTAGAGGCCGACAGTACCAATAGTGAAGCGGCAGATACACAGCAAGTCAGTGAATCAGAAGAGCAAGCTTCCAGTGTTCCCAAAACCAGTCTTTCTGAAATTGATCTGGACAGCCTAGAACCGGAAGAAATGCAACAGCAACCCATTGAAGAGTCCTTGCAATTGGATCTCAGTACCTTGGATTCTGAGAACGGGGACTCCGATGTGGATACCGTTCATATAGGGGATCTGGATGCGATTGCGGAAGCGGATATCTATCTAACCTATGATAAATATGAACAGGCCGAAGCCTTTTTGAAAGAGGCCATCGATAGAAATCCGGAGCGTCAGGAGCTGAAACTTAAATTACTTGAAGCCTATTACTTGCAACAAAAAGTGGAGGCCTTTGAAGAACAGGCGGAGAATCTCTACGCTGCGATTGGTGGAAACGAGATGGATGCGCTTTGGTTAAAGGCCCGGGAAATGGGTCGAGAAATCGATCCTGTTAACCCGCTTTTTCAGAGTGAAAGCAATTTTGAAATGAGCCAGGATCAAGTCGAAAATGCAAACGACGATGATTCAGAAATTTCCACCTACATTGGGCCTGAAATCGAAACTCCCACCTCCATGCAGGCCTATCAAGACGAAAGCAGCCTACAGGTCACCGAAATAGTAGATTCTCAGGCATTGGAAGATCCCGTGGGAGACGAATTCGAGCGGGCAAAACAGGAAGTCGCAGCAGAAAAAACACAGAGTGTGGAAGAGGAGTCTTCGATAAACATACAGACTGGGCCAGCGAGTGTCCAATTTCCCGAAATCACTTCGTCTACACAGGTAGAAGAGGTAGGTGAAGCGGCCGCTACCGAACTGAATACCACTCAACTCATAGACGACCTTTCCGGGCTCGATTCAGCAATATCCGAAATAGAATCCAATCAGCAAACATTGTCAGATATATCTATTGAGTCAGAGCAAGAACCGGCAATCCCTACGGATATCGAAAGCCTGTCTGATGAAACAGACAGTGGGCCAGTGATTGGAAATGAGGAAGATTTGGTTCTGGATGATTTAGAAAAAAATGACGATCCGCTGAGTAAAGGTGTATTGGAAGGAATAACCACAGGCCTGGAAGAGCAAGCGATGTCCAATCTGGAATTGCCCGAGTCGGAACCGGATTCCGAAGTCAGTGATTCAGACCTGGTGATTTCAGGTCTGAGTGATGACGCAGACGATTTCAAGGGCGTCCCTCTGGATGAAAATCAACTGAGTATTTCACAAATATCAGCCAGTGATGATTCAGATCTGGGACTAGGGGAAAATGACAAGCTTGATCAATATGTCGATGCCGTGAGTGATTTAGAAACTGCCAGCGCTGTGGATGCAGGCCCCGAAGACACGTCCCCGGTGAGTATGCTGAATTCTGATTCCACTGCGAGTAAGATACAAGATATGGGTTTTGCTGAAGCAGTGCCTCATGAAGGAAGTAACCTGGCTCTAGCCAGTGTATTGGAGGTGCCCACATCGCAGGCCCCGCAGGATCTTTCCAGTGATGCGAGTGGCGGTGTTTCTCAGTTCGAAGGCCTTGAAGATGAGATTGGTGCGCAGCGTGATATTCTTGATGCCTCCACGGTTGAAGCGGTAGATGACAGTTTACAACTAAGTGAGATAGAGCAGGAATCAGATCCCGATGACGAGATAGTCCTGGAACGGGATGAGCCCAATATCAAAGGTGAACTGAGCGATGCACCCGTGGCAGGTCTGGAGAAAAGTGATCAGGCCAGTCTTGATACTTCCATGGACATGGCGGTTGACGCTGAAGAGGAAAAATTGCGGGAAGATGAGCAAGAGGCCTTGTCTGCATTGGTTGAAACCATTTCCAGACAATCCAGTGTCGTGGACGATGTAGATGAACAGGGTTCAGCTCAGGTCTCCCAGCAAGTCGACTTGAGTGAATTGGAATCAAATGTAGTCTCCAGTGAAGCGGCAATCGATCAAGATGATACTGACGCCTTGCTTGCGTCTTTGGAAGACGAGTATGATGGGGCAGATGAAGAGGAAGCGCTCAGTTCACTGGAAGATAGTTCATACTTCCTTTTAAATGATGAAATGGGCACCAAACTGGACCTGGCTCGCGCCTATATTGAAATGGGTGACAAGAAACATGCCCAGAAAATTCTTGATGAGGTTAAAATTCACGGGGATGACACCCAACGGAAAGAGGCTGAAGAACTTTTGGCTTCTAGCGTGGATTAGGCCAGATCCTTTAACTTCTTCTTTTTCCCCGAAGCATGACGTTCCCGCAAATCACTTTCAATATATCGATCTGTTGTTTGCATACTGGCATGGCCGGCGTCGTCTCGCACGTGCTCGCGTGGCCGGATTTTCACATCTTCAGAAATACCGGTATGCCTGAGCCAGTGTACTGTGGCAGATTTTAACTCACCGGCATCTTCCTCAAGGCCATCCCTGCGCATCCGTTCATAGGCCCTATCAAAACATGATTGCACGAGTATACGTATTTGTCGGGTGCTGGTGAGTGGCCCTTTCCCTGAAATTTTCGAAACCAACGGCGTTTTATCATCTAGGCTTGGGAGTGATGATAGGCCCAGATGTTTGCGATACCGTTTCAGGGACTTCAACATCTCGTCGGACACTGTTACGATGCGGTCTTTGTTTCCCTTGCCGGTAACATGAAACCACCAATTGCCGTCGTTGTCGCGGCGAAAGTCTCCCATCTTGGGTTCGGAACGCTCGTCTGCTACCAATTCCGAGATGCGCAGATACATCGCAAACAGACAGTTCATAATGAATAGAGAACGTTCGTACTCAACGGGATTCTCATTAGCGGCCTGTTCGATGGTTTCGATGACATACTCCCACTGCAGGTTGCTGATACGGCGAACCGGTGCCTGTTGCTGATTCTTTTTAACAAATTTGCTTTTTTGACGGATCAGGGCAACGGGGTTGCTTTCAATCAATTCTTCCTGAATAAGGTAACCAAAAAAAGAGGACAGAATAGAAAAGGTGGATTGAATGGAGGCCTGAGAGGGGGAGTAGTCCTTATAGCCAACTTCATGACCCAGGCGAAACTTCTCTTTCGATATTGAAACCACGAAAGGGCGCCATCGTTCGTTTACCACCCTAGTCCCATTCTTGGTTAAAAAACGAGATTCCTGTTTAAGGCCCACCCACTCTTTGGGCGGCGACATACAGAATCGGACATATTCCTCGATGTCTTCCCGCTTTAAGCTGGCCACGGTGCGCTGGGCGACAAACCAGCTCCACTGGATGACGCGTTCCACTTCCCGGCGATAGGCGTTGAATGTGGCAGTGCTGCCATTGTAGCTCCACAAATATTTCCAGGCGTATTCGTAGTCCTGTAGGGCACCCAGAGGGGTGTTTGGAATCCAAGCGGGTAGTTCAAAGCGGGAAACCTTAAAGGGGTTTCCTTGTTGTTCGAGATTATCAAACAGCGGAGTCGGTTTTAAAGGCACAGAGTGATTATCGAATAGTTACACACCCTATAAAGATAGCACTCCAAAGGCGAAATGAAAATACACATTTACCAGTGTGGATTAGTCAAAGACCTTTAGGGTATCGAGAAGCATGCGAACCTGTTTATCAATCTTGTCGTTTTCGGAAGGCGGTAGCGCCGTGGGGGTTTTGATGATGAGCGTGCAATTCTTAGAGCATAAAACCGTTTCCCTATCGTTTTTAAACGATTTACTCGTCTCACTGAGATGGTTCAGCGACTGCTTGTCCGCTGCCTTAATCTCACCCTGCGTACTCATATAGACTCTGTACTGTTTGTTAAATAAAACAAATTTGGCCTCCACCTTTAGTGAAATTAGAAGTTTTTTCATATTGGTCGCCAGGAGGTGAAGGCCTTGGTGGACTACAAAACTGGAATTCAGTGTGCGGGCAGCCCCCATTTTTTGTGAACGGTGAATGACATGGTCTAACTCTTGTGTGGTCTGTTGGCAATAGCTCTGTATCTCACTCGCCTTCACCTTGGCATCCAGCAATCTGATGACATAAGGTAGAAAAGAGTGATGGAATTCCTTTGCGGCGTGTACCGACTCCAGAGATAAAGCATGTTCGTTAAAAAGAAGTTGTGGAATCTTTTCGATGCGAATCATGGGTATGTTTGCGCAATCCAAACTATGTGATGCGTTCAGGCAATCTGTGCAGCTGATTTTTACACTGGCGCGTGCATAGAGTAAAATGGCAAGCGGCTTGCCGCTCGCTGTGTAGTGTTTACAGTCAGAATTGGATTCTACGAATTTCGTGGTGATCCTCAGCTTTTGTAAAGGCTCACTTACTAGATTTTTTAATTGGCTCAGACCTATCGCAACTACAGTTTGCTTTTCCATTTGTAATTCGTTCCAAATTATTGTTAATAATTCACACGTTTAAAAAGTGTTTATCAATTTGTTTACTTGTCGGATTGGAGGTTTATGGACTTGAGAAAATACTTAATCTTTTTAGCCTGATAGAGCCGAAAGGACTTACTAAGTTGACTGACTTAAGCTAGAATATGAGAAACAAAAAACACCTTCGTATAGAATAGCGAATTAACAATTTCTCGTAGGCCTATGCATCCAAGTATCCTCATCGTCTCTTACCTCGTACTATCAGGTTTTGCCGTGCTCGGTGGTCTCCAGGAATTGTTGCTTACTCTATTTTTTACGCTGACATTGATAGTGTTCAATCGGCAATGGCCTTTGAAACGTTTTCTGGTTTTCGTAAAGCGTTTGCGATGGTTCTTTCTTTCTATCGCTATTCTCGGCTTATGGTTCACGCCGGGCCAGGCGCTTATCGAAGGATGGGCCTGGTCTCCCACCCATGAAGGTATATTATGGTCTCTACATCGTATTGCTGTGCTGCTTCTTTTGGTATTCATGCTCTCTTTGCTCTTGGAAAAACTTACTAATGAGAAAATGATGCAAGGGTTGATCTATCTTTTGACACCGTTGAAACCCTTGAAGGTGGATGCGAACATCGTGGCCATTCGCATTGGATTGACCCTGCGCTATGTTAGCGAAGAGCAGGAAAAAAGTAGGCCCGCAAAGCAAAAACTGGGGATCAAACTCTGGCTTGTACAGTTGAGTCATACCTTGACTGAACGTATTCTGGAGGTGGAAAATCGATGTCAGGTCGGTGTCGAGCAGGTACAGATTCCGGTTGGTCTATCACCTAGACCCATCCAATGGACGCTACCTGTGTTAGTATTGGGCAGTTTTTTATTCATTAGAAGTCTATGAAATGCGTCTAGCCCTGGTCGTGGAGTACGACGGTTCCCGTTTTTTTGGTTGGCAACTACAAAAAGAGTCTGACAATACTGTGCAGTTTGCCGTGGAGCAGGCCCTGGCCCGGGTGGCGGATCATCCGGTGCGGGTGCATTGCGCCGGGCGTACAGACACAGGTGTACACGCCACAGGGCAAGTCATCCATTTTGACACGCAGGCAGAGCGGGATAGTATCGCCTGGGTTCGCGGTACCAATGTCAATCTGCCTGATACCGTGGTTATCCGTGCCGCCAAGCAAGTCGACTCCGAATTTCACGCCCGTTTCTCCGCACAAAGGCGTCGTTATCGCTTTGTGATTTTTAATCGCGATGTGCGCCCCACCTTTCTGGCGTATCGCACCACCTGGTTCTATCGTCCCCTGGACGAGTCCAGGATGCAGCAGGCGGCCGATGCCCTGATGGGCAAACACGATTTTACTTCCTACCGCGCAGTGGCCTGTCAGGCCAAGAGCCCGGTTCGTACCATTCATGAATTGACGATTACCCGTCAGAATCACTATGTGTTTATTGATGTGGAGGCCGACGGTTTTCTTCACCATATGGTGCGTAATCTGGCCGGCGTGTTGATGGCAATCGGCTGTGG
>JAOUPJ010000188.1 GCA_029879945.1 Gammaproteobacteria bacterium | reverse complement strand
GATCAGGTGACCTCTTGGGGAAGAAGCGCTGAGGACCTGGGTTTTTTCTCCGTTGAAGCGGTCGTTGCGGAAAAAGTGCGTAGCGGTGAATTTCCCGCTAAAGGGATCAGTTGTATCCAGACTTGCATACAGTACACCGCAGTACCGGTGCGAATTAGCGCGCTAAAAACCGGCGCGCTGGTATTCGGGAATATACTTGCAAACACATTGCCTGCGATCAGCATGGGGCTTAAAGCAGAAATTGGGGTGTTGATAGAGGTCACAGACCAAACCTCACAAAAGGTAAGCAATGCTATACCAAATTGGAGCGTTTTCATTGACACGATCACCAATCGTGATTCCGCGACAGAGGTGTTGTTGAATGCCTCCATTGATAATAGTATTCAAGGCGCAAAGCGAACTGGTTTAGAACTCCTATTTGAGAAAAGCTACTACGATGTGCAGTTGGTCAATCTCAGCCGCTTTGACGGTGACAGCAATGCTATGTTTGTGGTGGTGGGAGACGTAACCGAAGATCTCGCCAGAATTGAACAGATCGAATACAAAGTTATTCTGGTGGCTTTGTTTGGATTATTACTCTCAGAGTTGGTTTTGCTGGCGGTACTTTGGAGCCCATTGAAACGTATTAAAGAAACGACAGATGCATTACCGCTCCTCGCAGACGGGAACTACAAGCAAACACGATTGCTTTTGACCAAAAACGGTGCTGGCGTAGTGGGTAACGACGAAGTGACAAATTTGCAGAAAGGAGTTGTAGTTCTTTCACAGCAATTGGAACAGCTAGAGTTAGAGGTCAACAGCGGCCGCAACAAACTGCAGTCTACAATCAACGCCCTTAGAACCGAGCGTGATTTTGTGCGAAAACTCCTGGACACGGCACAAGCTATTATTGTGACTCACACAGTACAAGGCGGTGTTAAGACGCTCAATCAATACGCCAGAGAAAAGCTTGAGGGGATCTCTCAATTTAAGGTCTCCAAGAAATTTATTTCTATCTTTACCGAAACAATCGAACGTGAAGAAGTCAGTCGAAACATCCAGCGTTTGGCGACAGGTAAACTCGACACCTTTCGAAGTGAGACTAGGCTAGTGCTAAAAAATGGCGAAGAAAAATATATTGCCTGGGTGCATTCACCAATCTATCGCGGTGCAGACACCGAGGCTCAGATATTGTCTATCGGAATTGATATCACCGATCGAAAAACGGCAGAAAATCAGATCGCCTGGTTGGCAGATCATGATCCGCTGACAGGGCTCTATAATCGCAGATATTTTCAGGAAGAATTTGAGCGCATGTTAAAACATTGTATTCGCTACAACACTGAAGGTGCCCTAATGTTTCTGGATCTGGATAATTTTAAATATGTCAATGATACCCTGGGGCATCAAGAAGGAGATACCTTGATACGTTCCATTGGTACTCTCCTGTCAAAAGAATCCCGGGAAACGGATATTGTTGCCCGATTGGGCGGAGACGAATTTGCCATCGCGATTCAGGATATTGACCGCAAAGGCGCAATACAATATGCAAAGAAGATAGCAGAGAAGGTAAATAAGCAAAATGTCAAGGCAGGAGCCGTGGACGCTCCCACTTCGGTGAGTATTGGCATTTCTTTGTTTCCCCATCAGGGTTCCAGTGTAAAACAATTACTGGCGAATGCCGATTTTGCCATGTATCAGGCAAAAGTGGATGGCAAGAGTCGATGGCACATCTTCTCGCAAAACGATCAGGTACGAGAAAAGATGGAGTTCCAGATGTTTTGGCGCCGCCGTATAGAAACGGCTATCAAGGAAGAAAATTTTGCTTTGGAGTATCAGCCGATTGCCCATTACGGTTCCAATGATATATCACATTATGAAGTTCTAATTCGCATGAAAGACGAAGTGGAGAATTTGATAGCGCCAAACGCTTTTATTCACATCGCAGAGAGTACGGGGTTAATCGCTGGAATCGATCGATATGTTCTAAAGAACACCATCCAGTATCTGTTTCATGAGAAAGTTATGGGGCGAAAAATCTCAATCGCGATGAATCTATCGGCACTCACTTTCTCTGATGCCTCATTTTTTGATCTGCTTGTTGATTGCATGCAGAAATACAAGATTGATCCCACTCAACTTATCTTTGAGATTACGGAAACAGCCGCGCTGGCCAACTATCGTTACGCTGCCAGACTGATGCAGTCGGTGAAGGAACTGGGTTGTCGGTTTGCGCTGGATGATTTTGGCGTCGGATTTTCCTCATTTTACTATTTACGAAAATTGCCAGTAGACTACATCAAGATAGACGGTTCCTTCATTCGAAATATTGCTACGAACAAAGATGATCAGATGCTGGTGAAGAATATCGCCAAGCTAGCCAAGGGATTTAACAAATTGACAATTGCAGAGTATGTTGAATCGGCTGAGATATACGAAATGCTAAAAGACTACGACATCGACCTGGTTCAGGGCTTTTATGTCGGGAAGCCGAGCCCCAGAACGAACATACAACACGTTCAAGAAAGGGAGGAAACTGTCACGTAAGAATGTAGGATTTATGTAGTTTGTTCTAAGTTAGATCAATAGTTATTTTTTAAGTAAATGTATCATCAATATCATCTCGGCAACGCAACGTTGATATGCATATTGCCATCCATAGAGGCCATCAAAAACAGTGCGTTTGATGAACAAGCAATAGATGAACACCATGAACGGGGAAATAAATCTAAGTTTACGAATTTTGTCAGGCCAACTTAGTTGAGTCCAAGCTGATTGTCTAATTATGTCGGCCTCTAATCGCATATATTTGTCTTGCGCCTGTAGCCAGTGTGAGAGAGGCTTGCGATCATCGTGATAAATTTTGTGCTCTAGCTTCTTTGTTTTACCTTCTAGTTTAATCCTTTGCGTGTGGCCGTCTTGAATATAGCGAGCCTTTTCTCGTCTGAATAGGACAGTAACTGGTGGATAAAGTGAGCCACGTAACGGGTGTCCCTCAATACAGTACAGAAAACTTGCTTCATAGCCCTGGATATCTTTTGATGGTTGGAGTTTTTCAATTTCTGATGATATGTTTTCTTGCAGTATATAATCGGCATCGAGTGCTAAAACCCAATCAGTATTTATAGCTGTTTCTGTGAGCGCAAAGTTCCATTGTATTGCATGCTTATCAAACGAGCGTTGAAATACTCTCACTTGTTTAAATTCTTTAAGTAACCGCATTGTGTCATCGCTGCTGAAACTATCGACCACCACGATGTCTTTGGCCCAGCTCAACGCTTTAAGCGTTCGCGTAATATTTTTTTCTTCATTGAATGTAAGTATGACGGGAGTTATGTTTTCCAAGAAAGACGTCATTGACGATGCTCGCTCATCAGTTTCCTACTAGAATTCAAAATAGCAGACAGGAGCCGGCGTGTTCCAAAAAAGTGACTATTTGGTGACACTGCTAATCACAAAAGCTGAATCATTCGAATTGGTACGGGTAATTTAACGGATGGTAGCAAAGAAAATGCCAGAATATTTTTCTCATACAGAGTTGAATTGGGGCCACACTCATGGAGTGTGGCTTTTTCTAGTTAAGGAGGAGGGGAGATGCTTAGCTCTCTTCCTTGACCTGTCCCTTCTCAAGCATCTCTTTAGCGTGATCCAAGGTTGTCTTAGTAACATTCACACCACCCACCATACGAGCAATTTCTTCTTCTCTTTGAGGCAAGTTCAAGGATTCCATAGCGGTTCTGGTGAGATTTTTCACTATACTCTTTGTTACTTTATAATGGTGATTACCTTTTGCCGCGACTTGTGCTTGGTGCGTAATACAAATTACTTGTCTTTCACTGCCCAATGTTCGCAGCAAGGAGCCCACTATCTCCGCCGTCGCACCACCGATGCCCACGTCCACCTCATCAAAGACCAGGGTAGGAATGCGGCCCACTTGTGCCGTGACCACCTGTATGGCCAGGCTGATCCGCGACAACTCCCCGCCCGAAGCAATCTTCGCCAGGGGCGCAAAGGAACTGCCCGCATTCGTAGAGACGAGGAACTCGATTTGCTCTTGTCCTAGACTGCGCACGGTTCCGCTGGCGACAGGGCTTAATTGCACCGAAAATTTTCCACCCTGAATACCCAACTTGGGCAGCCATTCGGTGATGGTGGAAGACAGCTCTTCGGCTGCCGCAAAACGTTGTGCCGATACGATAGCGGAAACCTTTCCATACTCAACAAAAACCTGGTCTTTTTCTTTGATTAGGCGATCGATATTGGTGGATGCGTCCTGCAGTTGTTCCAGCTCCGAAGCGAATGACTCGGCCAGTCCGGCCAATAATTCCGGTTCTACGTGGTGCTTGCGTGAAACATCTGATATGACCGACATGCGTTGCTCAATTTCAGCAAGCTGACTCGCGTCTGAATCCGAATCGTCCATACGGGAACGCAAGCTGCGCATGCCTTCTTCCAATTGGATGGTGGCACCATCAATGAGCTCTTCCACTGCCTTCAATTCACTATCGAATTCGGAAACCGTTTCCAGTCGGTTTCTTAAATAATTCAGTGTACTGATAACGGAGCGCTCGTCTTCCTCCAGAATGGTGATCCCTTCGGAGATGGTGCTCACAATCTTTTCCTGATTGGCCAGCCGCAGGTGAGTCGCCTCCAGCTCAGACCACTCCCCCGGTTTGAGAGCGAGATCATTCAGTTCTTCCAGTTGATACTCCAGGTAAGACAGACGCTGCCCGCGTTGTTCTTCCTGGGAACGCAGGGTGTCTATTTCCCGAGCCAGGGTCGAGTGTCTGTTTGCCAGCAGTCGAAGCTGGCCTATCTCATTCTCCAGTCCGGCATAGCTATCCAGCAGTCGTACTTGTTCGTCTTTCTTGAGTAGCGATTGATGTTGGTTCTGGGAATAGATGTCTACCAGCATTTCTGCCAGCTCTCTCACCACCTGCAGCGGCATGGGGCTGCCATTGATGTAGGCCCGCGAATTTCCTTCCTTGGCAATCGTTCGCCTTAGAACGCACTCGCCATCCATATCCAACTCTTTGTCTTTGAGCCAGGCTTGCGCTTCAGGCATGGTATCGATGGTGAACTCGGCAATTACCTGGGCCCGTGCTGCGCCTTCACGCACAGAGGTACTGTCGGCGCGTTCGCCCAGCGCCAGGCTCAATGCGTCAATGGCAATGGACTTACCGGCACCTGTTTCACCGGTGATCACTGTCATACCCGGTGAAAATTGGACTTCAAGATTATCAATAATCGCAAAGTCGGAAACTTGTAGATGTCGTAACACGGAACCTCCTGTCTCTTAGCCCCAGTGTAATTTGGCCCTGAGCAATTCAAAATAGTGATAATCTGCAGGGTGTATCAATTTTATCTTGTTTTCATAGCGTGTAATGACGATTCGATCTTTGGGCTGTACGCCCAAACTGATCTGTCCATCACAGGTGACGCGCGCCCGGGCATGGCCCGAATCACTAATTGTAATCTCCACATCGTTTTCCATATCGATCACCAGTGGCCGTTGACTCAAGGTGTGAGGGCAAATGGGAACCAGGGTGATAACGCTGAGAGCCGGATGCAAGATCGGCCCGCCGCCGGAAAGGGCATAGGCCGTAGAACCGGTCGGCGTGGAAATGATAAGCCCGTCGGCACGTTGCGAGTTGACAAATCGACCATTGATAGCGGTATCGAACTCCAGCATACGCGCCTCTTCCCATTTGTGGATCACCACATCATTGAGGGCAATATTGCTGCTGATCTCGGCACCATCGCGATAAATCTTTGCCGAAAGCAGGGCGCGTTCTTCGGTAACGTATCCCCCTGTCATCACCTCGTCGATGCGGTGTTCCATCTGGTCGGTTGAGATATCGGTAAGGAACCCCAATCTACCCATATTGATGCCTATCAAACGCACATCGTATTCGACCAGCGAACGGGCGGCATTGAGCAGGGTACCGTCCCCGCCAATTACGATCACCAGGTCACAACGTTTTCCCATGGCGGCCCGGTCCAGAATCTCGATATCCGGGATGGGGGTGAATTCCGATGTCCCCTTATCCAGGAAGACTTGCACCTCGTGGCGTCTGATATGGGTAATGAGTCGATTGAGGAAGTCACCCATCTGGTCATCGGCGTATTTGCCAATTAAACCTATATTTTTAAAGGCCAAGCCCATTTTTCATCCTTATATACAGACTAAAAAGATCAAATGATAAATATAGCATTAACAGACGTTTAGGTCTTAGGAATCGAAACCCGTTTGCGCTTGACAGTGTAGAAGCGAATTGATAGCGTCTCAACCAGCACTCTGATTGTAAGAGTGCTAATTGCAAAAGGCCAGAGGTACGGTGAGCAAGTCTAAAGATAGTAAGCAAAAAGAGGTAGCGTACCCCCTGTCAGAGCGGGCACAAATGCTATTGAAGACCCTGATTGAGCGCTACATTCTAGACGGTCAGCCCGTGGGCTCAAAGCTGCTTGCCCAGCACTCCGGACTAGACCTCAGTTCGGCCTCCATCCGCAATGTGCTTGCCGATCTGGAAAATAAAGGCCTGATCGCCTCGCCCCATACCTCGGCCGGGCGCGTCCCCACCGATCTGGGCTATCGCATTTTTGTAGATTCCCTGGTATCGGTAAAACCACTGGACGAGTCCACGGTGAATACGCTACGTGGGCAGCTTACGGTGGATGCAACCCCTGCGAACATTATCAGCAAGGCTTCGGATCTTTTATCGGAAGTCTCTAAAATGACCTCCCTCGTCTTTGTGCCCAATCGTGATAAGCAAACGGTCAGGCAGATCGAATTCCTACCCCTGTCAGACAGCCGGGTACTGGCCATACTGGTAATGGAAAACGGCGAGGTGGAAAATCGTATCGTGCGCACCGGGCGTGCCTTTTCAGAATCCCAACTGGGTCAGAGCGCCAATTTTCTCAATCAACACTTTGTGGGGAGAACGCTGGAGGAGATTAGGCGGGACTTGCTCAGTGCACTGGAACAGTCCCGACAGGAAGTGAATGATTTCATGACATCCATCGTGCACCTGGCAGACACGCTCTTTACCCCCAGCCCTCAGGAGAGTCTGGTGGTGAGCGGGCAGGCCAATCTCATGAACTTTGATGAAACCGCCCATACCGACAAGCTGAAAAAGCTATTCGATAGCTTCAGCCGTAAAAAGGAAATCCTGGAATTATTCGACTCCACTCTGTTGGGGCAAGGTATCAAGATTTTTATTGGAAACGAGTCCGGCAGCCACACCTTCGACGAGTGCGCCCTGATCTCGGCGCCGTATAAGGTTGATGA
>JAOUPJ010000187.1 GCA_029879945.1 Gammaproteobacteria bacterium | reverse complement strand
AGTCCACTTGGCATGGGCTTCCATGTCGATAACCCAGATAGCCACTTCATTTGTGTTATCGGCAGCCCATGATTCGGGTGGTGGTGCGAGGGGTGTTATATCTTCCAGCTTACCCGCCACGACTTGTACTTGAGTTTTCGCGCCCTTATCGTCTTCAAAAACCTTGCGAGGGGTTTTCTCATGCCAGAACATGGCAAAATGGGGCTCAACAAATTTGTTCTTCTTCGGGAGATTGATCCAGATCTGGAACAACTGCATGGTGTTGACGCGGTCGTGATGAATGAGTGGAAACATTTCGCTGTGTTGCACGCCCTTACCGGCGGTCATCCACTGGGTATCACCTGCACCATATCGGCCTGCGGCACCCATGGAATCGGCATGATCGACTATGCCATCCTGCACAATGGTAACGGTCTCAAAACCCCGGTGAGGATGCACCGGAAAACCGGGTACCCTATCACCATGATACATGCGCCAACCATTTTTGGGCTCAAAGTCGCTGCCGATATTGCGGCCTGAAAGGAATTTGGCATCTGGGCCCATTACCTCATTCCCTTCGGGGTAGGCATCGTAGTGATGCACACAAAACAAAAAGGGATCCAGCGTCGGCCACTGAAAATCAAGCGGGACAGTTTCCAAAATTGGGGCTTGTGTCATGGGCTCACCTCTATACTCACCAAGCGGGGGGAGATCAAAGTTAGTTCGAATATTAACAATATCCGTGATTGGGACTCAATTGTACAGCCCTTGCGGAAAAAATTGATTTAATGTAGGCAATTTCGTACTTAAGGTCACTTATAGATATATGGAGCAGCTTGGGAGGAACATTGTTCGTGAAGCCCAACACTGGCTAAATTCTAGTAATGGTGTCTGACCCACTTGTTTGGTAGATTAGAATTTGTATCCAATGTGAAGTGTTGCAAAAGGAGAAATTACGGGAACACTGTACTCTTTGTTAGCAATTTTGGTATCTCCCCTTATCACTGAATTGTGTGTTATCGCTAGCCATGGGCTAACGTAGAAATCACTATCAAAGGGAAACCATATCAAACCAGAACGTAAGCCATTACTTATTTGTGTAAACCTGGATCTACTTTCTGATATCGAGTCGTTAGAAAGCTCATTTTCAAAATACACACTTATGAATCCGACAAACCACTCGATTTTATCTGAACGAGAGACAAATTTGTCGACGTATAGATCAAAGCCTTGTTTAGTTCTAAGACTCCATTCTTCACCTTTATTATCTGGATTTGAATTAATGATAAAATCAGGAAATTCAAAACTAAAGATTGCAACCCCAATTCTATAATCATGTCGATTGGGATAATTTCTGAAATAATTTAGCGAGTAACCATCAAAAACGTAGCTACCTGGATCCACTTCTAAGTATTGATTGCTCTGTGAGGAATGGGCACTTGTAGAGTAAAGCATTAGGCTGAGAATTACCGCAATGAATTTATACATTGTTATCTCCTAGTATTTTTCGAAGTTTTTTCAACAGAGCAAGTAACTGGTCATGCTCTTTTTCCGTTAGTTGTCCCGTTATAGTAGAAAAATGTTTAATTAAAATTGGTGGTGCGAGGCTTTTTAGTTCACGTCCTTTTTCTGTTTGATGAATAATGGTGGAACGCGAATCCGATGAGGCCTGGCTCTTGGTTACCCACCCATTATTTTCTAGTCTGGAAATAATGCGTGAAATCGAATGCTTGTCTTTTAAAGTAATATTTACAATGTCTTTCTGCGTCAATGGTTCGTTTTGCGTCCACAAAGAAACCATAATTTGCCATTGTTCGGGCGTCATTTCGAACTCAGCGAGAGCGGCGAGAAGTTCACGTCTAAAGAGTGTTGCTACTCGTGTCAGATTGAAACCCAGAGATTCTTCAAGCGGATTAGACATAGTTTAGAAGTCTTATTTGGTTGTTGCGACAACTATACAACCTTAACCATAATCGCGCAAGGGGTTCATTAGTGGCTGAATTAATTAGGGTTTATTTAGACCAGCGGGCACCTGTCAATAGAATAGAGCTTATCTGCGACTGCGGGCCTCGCCTTTGGATGCATGCAATTCACTCTGGACGATAGACGGTTTCCGTCCACATATTAGGCTGAACGACTAAGCCCAGTATTACAATAGATATGTTTTTTGGGTAATAATATTGTCTGGTGCCATTGTTTCTCTTATGGGGTAGCTTGATGACCCTGCGGAGACATGCCGCTTATTTTACTGGAAGTTCTTCGTACTTCTTCAAGTCATCAAAACCAACATACCAAGGCGCTTTGTTATTACAAAAAATATTGTGTTGGGGTCTGATCCCTGGATCTACATCTAAAGTACCGGCCGGTATGACCACCCCTCTTTTGCTTTGAGTGATCCACGGAAGAGAGGAACCACAGTTTTTGCAAAAACATGTCGCAAAATGATTCGCCTCGGGCAACTCATATCTACCAACTAGTTCTTCTCCACTATTCCATTCAAACCCATTAGGATCTCCAATTATGTTAGAGGCATGTGCAGAACCGGTAAACTTTCTACATCGAGAACAGTGGCAATACTGAAATACCTTAGCGACACCGGTATATCTATAAGATATTTCTCCACATAGGCAACTACCCGTAACATCAATTGACTTCATAAGTATCTCCTTGCGATAAGACTCCGACAGTGTCAATGTTGTCTGACCCCATTGTTTCTCCTATGAGGTAGCATGGGCTGATCGCTTTTTATAAAGCCCGACATCGATTCGGGAACGTTGGGCGTTACTCTGCTGAGCCCATACGACGCTTGCTATTTATAAACGCAAAGATAAGAGCTATCTTCTGCTAATTTAACTTGAAACTTCACATTCGCATCGACGATAAACGTTTCATTAATTGCGATATCCTTCCAAGCGGATTCGCTGGGCAAAATTACTGCCATTTTCCCACTGATTAATGTCATATGTTCAATAGTGTCTGTTCCGAATTCATACTCGCCCGCAGCCATAACACCGATTGTCGCTCGATCACCACCTTTAGTGAATGCAATCGATTTCACCTTACCGTCGAAATACTCATTGACGTTAAACATGATAATTTATCCTTTCCTGTCTTAAATCTATCCTGTGAATCTGACTCCTGCGATACAGCACGCGAGTGCCCATGGCCAGTTTTCAGTATATTGGGAGACTGTTTATATCATCGATTTCGACCTATAACAACTCCCCCAATTTGAGGATCAGTGGAATCAGGGGTAGGTTGGGGTGAACGATTTGGGACTGCTTTCGGCCGGAAGCGGAAACTCGATTAGCAATTTTTTTATAAGAGAAAACCGTGAGTTGCCGCCGCTTTCGGCGATTCGCTTAAACTATTTTGCCGGACTACTTTTCTTTCTTGGTCTGGCAGGTTTTCCGTGCCTTGGCTTTTTGCGTGTGGGTTGCCCATCAGACTTTTTAGCGGGTTTACGCTTTCTTTTAGAAACACTATCTGTATCAAATGGTCGTTTTCTTTTCCCTGGTTTTGACTTTGATTGGGGTTTGGACTTCGATTGAGTTTTTGAGTTTGAGTCGGAACCATTTTTCGACGTTCTATTTACTGAGCTTTTGTTCACACTTTTTTCTTCTAAGTGCGCGTCTGCAGTAAATGTTTTTTTAACCTTGGGTTTTTTCGGTTTTTTCGGGGCTATATTCTTTTTTAATTCCGTTTCCGGTAAATTGTGCTTAGGTTCAAACCCTTCTACCATTTTGCGCTTCAGCAGTTTTCCGGTCAGGCTTTCAATGTCGGATAATAGTTCAATTTCATCAGCGCACACCAGTGACACCGCCTCACCAACTGCTCCAGCGCGCCCAGTACGACCGATGCGATGCACGTAGTTTTCAGCGACATCAGGAAGATCGAAATTCACAACATGCGGTAGATCAGAAATATCAATGCCGCGAGCAGCGAGATCGGTAGCGACTAAAACTTGCTTCTTGCCATTTTTAAAATCCGCTAGGGCTCTGGTTCGTGCTCCCTGGCTTTTATTGCTATGAATGGCTGCGGCACTAATATTATTTTTTCCTAAATACTCGACAAGCCTATTTGCACCACGTTTTGTGCGAGTAAAAACCAGAACCTGCTCCCAGCTATTTTCTTTAATCAGATGCACCAGCAATGCAGATTTTTTTGATTTATCCACTGGATGAACCAGTTGGCTGACGGTTGTGGTTGCGGTGTTCCGATGGCTAATATCAATCTCAATTGGATTATGCAGCAGACCCTTGGCAAGCGTACGGATATCGTCGGAAAACGTCGCCGAAAAAAGCAGATTTTGTCTTTGCTTTGGCATCAGTGCGAGAATTTTGCGGATATCATTAATGAAGCCCATATCCAGCATGCGATCGGCTTCATCCAGAACGAGTATCTCCACCTGATTAAACTTCACCGCATTTTGTTGATACAAATCCATAAGTCGACCTGGTGTTGCGACTAGTACGTCAACACCACTGCGCAATTTCATCATTTGTGGATTGATCTTCACACCACCAAATACGACCGCCGAGCGTAAGGACAGATATTTACCGTATTGCGCTACACTCTCACCCACCTGCGCCGCCAACTCTCTGGTAGGCGTAAGAACCAGCGCCCTGACACAATTTGGGTTAGCGCTTTTGCCCCCATTCAGCCGTTCCAACAAAGGCAGGGTAAAGCCGGCTGTTTTACCGGTTCCCGTTTGAGCCGCAGCCATCATGTCACGCCCGGAAATAATCGAAGGAATAGCCTGTCGTTGAACAGGTGTAGGGTGTTCATAGCCCTTATCGGCAAGGGCACCCAATAAAGGCTCGGATAATCCGAGGCTGGCAAATGTCATAGTTAGCTCTGTTATTTGTTAATCGTAAAAGATTGGAAATAGGTGTGATTTAACAGGAAAGTTTCGGTTTGCATCAGAATAACCTGACAGCCCAGGCATCGATTGCCCCTATTGAGTAGAATTGCTGGCGATTTTCTCAGATTTGACTAGTTGTGTACAGATATTATTCAGGATTTTCTATAAACCGCTTATCTGAATCACAATAAACCATGAAAAATCCTGGTAAGTGAAGCTGTTTTCGGAACAAGTCTCGATTTGTGCGTTTTACATGAAAATGGGTTTATGGCCTTTTTGCTTTCGGCTAGAAGTGGACATTTGAAACGTTTAATATCTTGTTTCCTCAAAATACCCTATTCTGCCAGAACATGGATAACCATCTTTACCTTTATGGGGATTAAGACGAGAATCTTGTTTTTTTTGTCTAAACGTTTTGTTGCACATCGGGCAACGATAAACATAGCTTGGCCCATTGTTAGAAAAGCTCGGTCTTCTCGTTGTTCTTGCTCTTTCCGGAGAGCTTTACGGTATATCCAGGCTTGGTAATGCGACTCCAGAATATTGCGTAGCAGGAATTTTTAAGCTTGGCGATAGCTCAATTTGGTAACGCGGTATAAATGTTTGGTTGACGACGGAAGCATCATTGATTTGATTAATCTTGTATGCCCTGATTTGCCCGTTATCCGAGCGCACCGCGTAAAGCAAAATGTTGCCGTTTTGGGCTTGGCGTAGTGAATATGGTTCAATTACACGGGTTCTGCGGTTTCCGTTGTTATCGGTGTAATCCAGATTGACGCATAGTCTGTTCCCCGCTGCAAAGCGGATTATTTCTAGGGATCGTCCACTCATAGCTCGTAAGTTTAACTGGCCATAAGCCGGGCGATAAATGTCGCCTTCTCGTGATACCGCTCCGAGTACCGCTCTTCTTTCGGTCTCTGGACTTTCTAACCATTCAAATAATTCCGGTAGTGCATCCCAGTACAACTCAAATGCGGGAAGTGCGGGGAGTTGGTGAGCCAGCATTGGTTCCCAGTTCTGTATCAATGCTTCCCGGTAATTGTCCATATCGGCAAGCTTTGGTTTTTCGATTTCCTTGTAGGCGCATTTTTGTGCCAGAACATCGTTGATTGTGGCAGGAGTAGGCAATTGATCATTTCGATACAAGTTTATGACATCGTATAAATCTCTTGGTCTGCCGCGTTCGCCAAGCGCCCTTACTTTTTCGCCGAACACTTCTGGGTAGGAGTAACAATTCACATGAATGCCATCACCGGGCACATCGCTATAAGAATGGATTACGGCTTGCCTTGAGGGAGGCATGACCAGCACTTCATCCGCTGTCAGATCAAGCTTGATCTTCGGCATGGATTTTTTTCCACTCGCAAAATAGCCGCCGTAATAAATGCGGCCTTGGCAGGACTTTCTGCCCCTTGGATTCTCGTATATGTCGAATTTGAACCTATCTTGGGGCAGTTCAATACCGCAAGCTTCGTACAGCCATTCTGCTATTTCTGAAAACTGCTCCGTTAGAAATTCTTCATCAAGATGGCTTTCATCTTCCAGGGTGAAATCCAAATCCTCAGAAAAGCGGTAGGTCTCGAAATAACATTTTTTAAGACAGGTTCCACCCTTGAACACCCAGCTACCCGAAAATGCCGCGTTTTGGTGAATAGCGGCAAGCAACCAGCCAAGTACGTAATCTTTTTCAACGACAGTCGGAGTTAAGCCAGTTTCATCGGCAACGGAAAGTATTTCGTCTTTACTAATCAAAATCTATATCCTTTGGGTATCCATAGCCGCCACTTGGTCACAAGGCTTTTGTCGGTTGCCGTTTTATCAAGCTGCGTATATCCCGTTGTAAGGTTATTCACGCATTCGTCAATGAAGGTTTGCTCAAAACCAAGCGCTTCAGCCAGGAAGCCCAACTTTTTGAAGAGAGCGCCATTACCGATTTGTTTTGCGTAGGTCAATAGCTTGTCGAGATCGCTTTGCCTGTCATAGAGCTGCTTGAACTCTTTCAAGCAATCGACGGTATGCTGCAAGCCAGCACCGAGATACGGATCGTCAATTATGTCGAGAATTGTTTTGTGGGGATCAGAGACGCTGATTTTAATCTGGTCGCGCCAGATGGTTTTTGTCCCGAAGATATGGTCTTCTGGGATGTGTTTGACGAAAAAGTTAACACCTTGATGTTCAGTATTTCCAAAGGCAGTACGCTTGCTGGTGAGCACGCAAACAGAGCGGAACAATTGCTCTGTTAGCTCCCAATGTTCAAGCGCACTCCAGCCACCCACATAGCCTGGACTGTATAGCTCGGGTACAAGTATCCATGGGTCTTCCAAAACTTGTGTTTTTCCAAGTGCAGTTGGCTGGACTGGTACATAGAGACCTCTGGCCACGCGCCGAAGAACGCCCTGGTTATGCCAGCCAGCAAGCAGCTTTGCTGCATGTGACCTGTCTAAATCCAGGG
>JAOUPJ010000186.1 GCA_029879945.1 Gammaproteobacteria bacterium | reverse complement strand
ACAGCTCCCGCAGTGATTCACGGCAGGCTCGTCCATTGGCAGTGGCAGATTGGTATACAGTTCACCGAGAAAAAACCAGGACCCGTTTTTTGAATTGACGAGATTGGTGTGCTTTCCAATCCAGCCCAATCCTGCCTTTTCCGCCAAGGCCTTTTCCAAAACCGGGGCACTGTCCACAAAGGCTCGATAATTAAATTCACCGATATGGTTTCTGATCCTGTCGGCCAATTGTTGCAGACGTTTGCGCATGAGCTTGTGGTAATCGCGTCCATTTGCGTAGCGCGATACATAGCCTAACTGCGGATTTTCCAACACTCGAAAACTGTCTTCCGAATTTTTCGGGTGATAGTCCATACGCACACTGATCACCCGTAGGGTGCTATCCAGCAATTTATCCGGCTGGGCGCGTAGCTCGGTATTGCGCTGCATGAATGACATGGTTCCGTGAAAATGCCGGGCCAACCATTTTTCCAAGTAGGACACATGTTCCTGTAGCCGGGTGTCCGTAATGCCGGTCTGCTGAAAGCCCAACTCGGCGGCCCACCGTTTGATATCTTGCGCCAACTGATTCATGGTCAGCGAATTTTGGAAAGGTTCTAAAGGGCGGCTCATAGGGCTTTGGATTTTTTCACGGTATCAGTATGATAGCAGACATGATCCAGCTACCCCCCTTATTGTATACCGCTGAGCAAGTCCGGCAAATGGATAGGCTGGCTATCGAACGGGAAGGAATCCTCGGCTATCGCCTGATGACCCGAGCGGCCAAAGCGGCCCATCGATTGATACAAAAGGAATGGCCCGGCGCTCGTCGCCCACTCATCGTCTGCGGCCCAGGAAACAACGGGGGGGACGGCTATGTGTTGGCAAGGCTACTGCGGGAGGCAGGTGGCGAACCCATTGTTCTTTCTCTCTCGGCCCCTGAAAATCAAGAAAGTGACGCCTACCGCGCCTATCAAGACTATCTGCAACTCGGCGAAACCACTGCCCAGTTGCCCGCATTAAGCGAGGTGGACTTGATCGTGGATGCCCTCCTGGGCACCGGTCTGGACCGGGATCTCAGCCCCGCGTGGCAGCATGTCGTGGATCAACTCAACCAATCCCACAAACCCATTCTCGCCCTGGATGTCCCATCGGGTCTGTGCGCCAATACGGGCCACGTCTGGGACAGGGCGGTAGTGGCCGATCACACGCTCAGTTTTATCGGGCTTAAGCAGGGCTGCTTTACCCATCACGGCACGGACCATTGTGGCGTGATCCACCATGACGACCTGGGCGTGCCCCAATCGGTTTTCTCTGAATTCAAGGCTGTGAGGAAACTGGATGTGGAAGACCTGCTCCGCGCACTTCCCCCTCGTAGCCGAAACAGCCACAAAGGCAGCTTTGGAAAAGTGCTGATCATCGGGGCGGGGCCCGGGATGCCGGGTGCCGTGGCGTTGGCCGGCAGTGCAGCCCTGCGTGTGGGAGCAGGGCTAGTGAGTGTGTATGCCCACACTTCCAGTGAACCCAGCGTGTTTTCCCATAGACCTGAGCTGCTCAGCGGTGCCTGGTATCTGGAGCAGGGAGGGGATCTGAACGCGCCGGACATGTGTGTGATTGGACCGGGCCTGGGTCGAACGGACTGGGCCAGAGAGTTGTTTGCCAATGTACTCAAGCGACGGTCCGGTCCGTTGCTGATTGATGCCGATGGCCTCAATCTTTTGTCTGAGGCTGGTGCGCAGGATCGACGCGATAACTGGATTCTCACGCCCCATCCCACCGAGGCGGCGAGACTACTGGGAAGCAGCACGGAACAAGTCCAGCGAAATCGTTTTGAGGCCGTTGCAGAAATTCAGAAAAGGTACGGCGGTATGTGCGTATTGAAGGGGGCAGGAACACTCATCGCTTCTGCGAACGGAATCAGCCTGTGCACCTTGGGAAATCCGGGCATGGCCACGGCCGGCTCGGGAGATGTACTCAGTGGCGTCATTGCCGGTTTGCTGGCACAGGGTCTGGGTTCGGATAGCAGTCATGCGCTTGAGTTGGCGGTGCTTGTTCATAGTCGTGCCGGTGATCTGGCTGCCAGGCGTGGCGAGCGTGGTTTGCTTGCTACCGATATTATTGAGCAACTTCGAGTGGTCGTGAATGAGTGCTGATCTGGTTTTAACCATTGCCGATGAAGAACAGATGATGGGCTTGGGTCGAGCGATCATAGCCGGGCTCAAGGCACCCCTGGTGATCTATCTTCATGGTGATTTGGGGGCAGGGAAAACAACTCTGGTTAGAGGAATACTGCGGGGATTGGGTTATGACGATCTGGTCAAAAGCCCCACCTACACCTTGGTAGAAGAATACAAGCTGGCTGAAATGGATTTCTTTCATTTTGATCTCTATAGACTGGCTTCACCCGAAGAACTTTATTTTATTGGCATCGAAGAATATCAAGGCGAAAAGGCGGTGTGTTGTTTCGAATGGCCGGAAAAAGGGGATAGGGTTATTGCCGCAGCCGATCTGGAAATCTTTATCAAGACCTTGCCCGAGAAAGGGCGTGAGATTCGTTTCCTTGCCAAATCTCCCTCGGCAGTAGCGCTTGTACAGGCGCTTCCAAAAGACTAGATACGGAATTTCTCCACGCTCTCCAGCAGTTGAGACGCAATCATAGACAATGTACTGCCACAATCCTCGGTATCGACGGCCTTACGGCTGGTCACTTCTGCAAGGTTACTAATGCGCAACACATTTTCATTAATTGTGTTGGCCACATTGTTTTGTTGATTCGTTGCAGTAGCAATAAGATGATTCATATCGCTGATCTTTGAAACGGACTCGGTGATGGCTAGTAAGACGGTACGGGCACGGGTTGCCAATTCGGAAGATGATTTGGCGTTGTCTCGACTTTGTGTGATCACTTGTACTGATGTGCGCGCATCTGTTTGGAGCTTTTCCACAATGGCCTGAATTTCATGTGTGGATTGCTGAGTTCGAGTAGCGAGATTTCGTACTTCATCGGCAACAACCGCAAAACCACGGCCTTGTTCACCTGCCCGGGCCGCTTCGATAGCTGCATTGAGGGCAAGAAGATTGGTTTGGTCTGCAATTTCTTCAATCACACCAACAACAGTTTGAATCTGGTCGCTACTGCGTTCAAGTATACCTATCACGTCTGCCGCTTTGTCCATATCGGCAGAAACTTTTTCAATGGCACCGATAGCCTGCTCAACCACGTCTTGCCCTTCACGCGAGTCCTGGTCTGCATGAGAGGCAGAGTCTGCGGCGCAGCCGGCATTTCCCGTTACTTCCCCTATGCTGGCTAATAATTCGGTCATGGATGTTGCCACTGAGCCGGTCTCACTTTTTTGTTGATTGGCGCTCTGTGCGGTATTTTCAGACGAAATACTGAGTTTTTCGGCTGTGTTGGTCAAATCGGAAATGGAATTGGAGATTCCCTTCACCGTTATTTGTAAGTTGTCCAGGAACTGATTGAACAGAGAAATGATCTCGTTGACTTCTACTGTATTGTAGTCGGGGAGTCGTTTTGTTAAATCACCGTCTCCACTGTTTAGATCGCTTAAAGAGTTTTTTAAGGCCACAAGCGGGGGAATAACCACGTGGTAGATGTAGCGTGCTGCAAGCAATCCTGCAACTAACATGACACCACTGAAGATAAGCAGAATCCTGTTCGCCAGGGTTTCGGACTCGAACAAGTTAGTTGAGGTTTGCTCCAACTCATTTTCCAATGAGCCAACAATAGACTCCATTCTTTTTGCGAGGCGGGCCGAAACTGCATCGAATCCAGTTTCTTCTTCCAGCATTATCTTGTTTCCGGCCTCTTGTCCATTTGCCAGATATTCATTGGCCATGCGTATTCCTACCTGGTTCAATTCTTTGATGTTTTCGATGGTGCCGGGTACATCTAAACGTTCATCTGTGCGAATACTTTGATATTCTTTTAGCGATTTGATCGCCAGCTCCATATTCTCTTTGGCCTCGCCAAATGCTTCGGGATTACCTGTGACACCGGCGTCTGTTAGAAACTGTTGAATCTGGATGATGTGAAAGCGGGTATTTTTTAGTGCAATAACCTGTGAGACGAGTTTAACCTGTTGGGTGTTCGCCGACTGAATAGTGTTAAGCAGATACCAGGTGGTTACCAGGTATGCCATCAGGGCAATGGCTCCTACGATTGCCAACAAACTGATTAGGTTCTTGATACTCAGGCCGGTTGACGTGTTCATAGAGTAAACGGAGTTGTCAAATTCCCCATGTTATCGGCTTTTTTGCCAATTCCTGCAATAAAAGTATGTAAAATATTGTGGACTGATGTAGTGAGATTTTAAGATATAGTCCTAGACAGCGGACGTGTCCATAATAAATCCTAGAAGGATATTAGCGACACCAGGTCTGTCTTATGTCGATCTGATCAGTTACTGGAACCAGCATAAAAATTGCTATAATATTATATGCTTATATGGTGGTTCTAAGCCGAGTTCGATTCAATTTACCAGGCCTAGCGATAAGGGATTGTCTCCAGTAATGCCCAACGTAGCGTTTAGAAGAAGACAAAAAATCAGAGTAGCAAAGACTCTATTGGTCTTGGTCGGGCTCTTGTTTTTTCAATCCGCATTTGCAAAACCTAATCAAGTCAGTGATATACGTGTGTGGATGGCCCCCGACCACACTCGCATCGTCTTTGATTTGCAGGGCCCTGCGGAGTACCGTGTCTTTAGTTTGGAGCAGCCCAACCGACTTGTTGTGGACCTGGAGAATGTCGTGCTCAAGTCCACACGGCTTCCGGTAATCAAAGAAAGTTCAAGCGTCAAAGGAATGCGATACGCTATACGGAATAAAAATGATCTGCGTATAGTTCTGGATCTGGACGCCATTCCGAAGAAGATAAAACACTTTAAACTTGAACCTAACCGGGAATACGGTCATCGCGTGCTGGTGGAACTGCTGGGTGAGGAGGAAACCATTCAGGAGATTGTTGTTCCACCACCGAAAACAAATGGCCAAGCAGCAGCTCAGCAAGAACAGCAACAAAGGGATATAGTCGTTGCGATAGATGCTGGTCATGGTGGTGAAGACCCAGGGGCGCGTGGTAAAAAGGGCACAAAAGAAAAAGAAGTGGTTTTGAGTATTGCAAAAAAACTGGCGGATCGTGTCAACAAGCAAGAAGGCATGAAGGCGGTTTTGGTTCGCGGTGGAGACTACTACATCAGCTTACGTAAACGTATCGCTATCGCCCGCAAACACAAAGCGGACCTGTTCGTTTCCATCCATGCCGATGCCTACAATAATCCACGTGTAAAAGGTTCTTCCGTCTATATCTTGTCGTCCCGAGGGGCCAGTGGTGAGGCCGCGCGTTGGTTAGCCGCAAAGGAAAATGCAGCCGACCTGATTGGAGGGGTGAGTCTGGACGACAAGGACGATGTGCTTGCCTCGGTTTTGTTGGATCTGTCGCTAAGCGGGACCATCGATGTGAGTAATCAAATTGCCGGTAAATTACTTACCGAAATCAAAAAGGTGGGGCCTGTCCATTCTCACAAGGTACAGCAGGCGGGGTTTGTGGTATTGAAATCACCGGATATCCCTTCTGTGTTAGTGGAAACAGCCTTTATATCCAATCCCAGTGAGGAGCGGCGTTTGCGTGACCCCGGCTACCAGGCTCGGCTGGCATCGGCCCTCTTTAGCGGAATTAAGCGCTATTTCGAGCACAATCCACCTCCTGGCACCCTCCTGGCCAGTACGGTAACAACACATACCGTAAAACAGGGTGAAACCCTGAGCGATTTGGCCAGACGGTATCGCGTTTCACTGGAAAAATTGAGTGCCTCCAATCAGCTCAAGGGCAATATGATTAACGCTGGTCAGGTGTTATTCATTCCAACATTACAATAACTAGTTTAAATATTTTATTTTTTTTATAAATCAATGAGTTATCTATTTATCCCCTGTCCCGTCGGTCCGTAATTTGCTTATTTGAATCTGATTTAGTTGGCCTGGAAGAATGGGGCCCGCTTGGGGTAGTTGGGTACATTTGCAAACAGCTGGTGCAGCAAGTTGATTAAATTATTTGCTTCGAGAGACAACGACGGTTCATCAAACAAGTTTCGAGATCGGCTTGAACTCATCTCGCGTTTTGCACAACAGATAAGCTCTGAATTAAAGGTTTTAACCAGCCTTACGGAAGAAATTCAGAACAGCAAAGACCAATTCGCAACCCAGCACAAACTGGAACGTCTTTCAGCACAGATTGAATTTTTACGCTATCAGCTCAAAAACTATTGCATGCTGGCTGAAGAGGAGAGCCTTGAAGGAATCGTCCTGGAGACCCCGTTTGATATTCGGGTGATCGTAGACGAAGTTGTCTTCCATTTTGATGAGCTCGCCGATCGTACGGGATTACAGCTATCATGCATTAAAGATTCGGAATTACCCAATGCGTTATTGGGAGACCCAGCCAAAATAAAGCAGATTCTATTTCATATAGTATCCAATGCGGTCAAGTATACCGAGAGTGGAGACATTGTGGTTTCTTCCACTGTAGAGCAAGTAGATGGGGAAAACTATTGGGTGAAATTGGTCGTGTCTGATACCGGACCAGGATTTGACGGGGAGGTCCCTGAGCAACTATTTGAACCGTTTTATAGGGGCAAAAACTCTGATCCTGACACGCATCAGGGTATAGGCCTCGGTTTGGCAATATGTAGAGAACTCGCCTACGCAATAGGTGGAGAAATTAAGCTGAGCAGGAACGGATATGGCGGCACGAGTGTGGATTTGCTACTGCCCTTGAGCAAAGCAGATGAAAAAGAAGTTGAGCAGGGTGACACAAACCCACTGGGTAAAATTGTATATGTAATAGGTGAGCTTGATGTGAATCGGGATACGATCGTGGAGGCAGTATCATCCTGGGGTTTTGATGTGCGATCGACTTCAGAATTCAGAATTGAAGAGGAAAAAATCAATTCAATTCTGGGAGATGTGGGTAGCGTAGATGTATGTATTGTTGATATCTCCTTGTCTTTTTCGGTTGATCGTACCTTTGAGATGATTAAAGAGCTTAAAAAATTGAAAAAATTTTCCAACACACGATTCGTCTTTCTCACAACAGAAGGGCATCCTGGAGATTCGGAAAAGGCAAAACAAAGTGGGGTGAACTGTTATCTAACAAAACCCGTCAACAAGTCTGAATTTAAGTGTTGTGTCATGGATTTGGCCAACAAAAAAGATTCAAAGACTGATTTTCTTACAAAATATAAAATCAAAGAGAAGGTCTATGCGACAGAGTTTAAAGTGCTCATTGTCAGTGAAGATGAA
>JAOUPJ010000017.1 GCA_029879945.1 Gammaproteobacteria bacterium | reverse complement strand
AATGCCAAAAATTCAACAAATCTCCAAAGAACTCGACGCCAGTAAGATGGAAATAGTACTGATTAATACAGCGGAATCTGAAGATACGGTGTTCGAATTTATTGGTATTGTCGCGCCCGAAATCTCGCCACTTATGGATAAGGATGGTTTGGTCTCCGAGCTTTGGCAGCCTCGTGGTTTACCCGCTACTTTCTTCGTTGATCCACAGGGCGCATTGAGATATCTGGCGCTGGGGGGGCGGGCCTGGGATGAAGAACCTTATCTTGGTTTTGTTAAAGGCCTCTATAAAAAATAGAAACATTTTTTGATTGGTATTTTGAAAGGTTAAAAACGAATTGACGTGCATTGTTTAATGCTCGTTGGGGCAAGGAGGCTCATATGAAAAAATTTCTTATCCTGCTGATTTTCACAATCGTTTATCAAGCCAGTGCCCACGCCCAATCGCTCAATCATATCATGAGCGAAATAGGTGAGACGATGACCGATTTCTATCCTGTTATAGTCACCACAGGCCCTTTGGATAAAAAACAGGAAGAAAAAATAGGCGAGAGTATCCGTAAACTCAATGGTCTCTTTTCAAAGGCAAAGCCTTTTATTAAAGCCAGAACGGGCACCTACCAGGTCTCTTACGACTTTATCATTGAATATCTAGCTGAGTTGGAAAAAGAGTACAAATCGCAAAAGATAGACTATGTGCGTTCGAAACTCTATACACTGGGTGCCATTTGCACATCCTGTCATACACAGGACACCAAGCTTAGAACACTTTTTAAAGGCGCAGAGCGTAAGAGTTTTCCTTCAGACTTTTCTTTCGCAGAATTCAACTACCTAACTAGAAACTATGATGAAGCTGAGAAGTACTACAGCCTGTATTTGAAAGCGACTGGCCCGAAGACCGAATTGGAACTAGTCACTCCACTGCAGAGACTGGTTACCATCTACACGCAAATTAAAAACAGGCCGTCTATAGGCGCAAAGGCCCTGGAGGCGTATACTACGCTGCCTCAACATACGCCGATCACTCATAAGTCTCTGGAGGGATGGATCGCCGGCCTGTATGATCTGGAAAAAAAGGGTGTAAGCAAGTTTAGCTCTTTGAGTTTTGAGCAGATCAAGTCCTATGTAAAGGCCTTCCTAGGACCATTGGAAAAGCCTTTGCCCGAGGTGTTTTTGCCGGCAGAGGAGGAGGTTTCCAGGGTATGGCTGAGAGGGGCAATCTACCACTACTTGTTAAAGGGGCCGCCTGAACAAGAGGTTCCCTATTTGCTGTATTGGCTGGCCTTATGTGACCGATCGATTGAATACAACTACTTTTTTACCTTGGCAGATCTGTATCTGAAAGAATGCATAAATAATTACAGTAAGCACAGTTATGCTCCGCGATGCTATGCAGAATACAGAGAGTATATGCTCTATTCCTATTCTGGATCAGCTGGGACTTTTCTGCCTCCAGAGGTGGAAGAGGAGCTGGAGTTGCTAAAGGCCAAGTTGGAAAGTTCGCGAAAATAAATGAAACCTATAGGAATTTAGTCTTAGTCAATGACTTTGCTGTCTTTAAAAAATGTTTCGCTGTCATATGGTGATAAACATCTTTTAAAGGGTGTGGATTTTTCAATTCAAAGCGGAGAACGGGTCTGCTTGATTGGCCGCAATGGCGCGGGCAAATCGACACTCATGAAGTTGCTTTGTGGCCTGATCCAATCAGACGAAGGTGAATTTTGGTCTAAGGATACCCTTAGAGCGACCTATCTGGAGCAGGAGTTGCCAGAGCATGGCTCGCTCACCATTTATGAATTGGTGGCGATGGGTTTGGGTGAGTTAGGTCAAATCCTTTCTGAATATTCACAGTTGTTGATATTGATGAAGGACGAAAGTGTAGATCATATGGCTCGCCTCAATGTTCTGCAGCAAAAAATCGACTCTGTTCAGGGCTGGAATCAAGATCAAAAAATAAAAACGATACTCAGCCGGCTTTCACTAGACCCCGATTTACGCGTTGCCGCCTGTTCAGGTGGGATGAAGAGGCGGGCATTGCTGGCGCAGGCGCTGGTCAATGAGCCGGATCTCCTGTTGTTAGACGAGCCAACGAATCATATGGATATCGCAGCCATATCCTGGCTTGAAAACTTCTTGCTGAAATTTTCCGGGGCAATCATATTCATTACTCACGACAGAACCTTCTTGAGAAATCTGGCGACTCGAATTGTGGAATTGGATCGGGGTAATCTGGTCTCTTTTCCCGGGAATTATGATGCCTATGAAAAACGTAAAAACGAAATGCTGGATGCGGAGCTTAAGGCCTTCGATAAATTCGACAAGAAGCTCGCCGAAGAAGAGGTGTGGATACGTAAAGGCATTAAGGCAAGAAGAACCCGAAATGAAGGCCGTGTTCGCGCCTTGAAAGAGATGCGCGAATTGCGCAGGCAACGCGTGGAAAAGAAAGGAAATGTGAGTTTCTCTCTCAATCAGGGCGATTCATCAGGAAAAATAGTAGCAGATTTGCGCCACGTCAGCTTTGCCTATGAGGGTACGTCCATCATAGAAGATTTTTCGACTCGTATTCTGCGAGGTGACCGAGTTGGCATTCTGGGTCCCAACGGTTGTGGCAAGAGCACTTTATTGCGATTGATACTCGGTGAACTTGCTCCCAGCCAGGGACAGGTGGTGTTGGGGTCAAAGCTGATTGCCGCCTATTTCGACCAGCACCGAAAACAACTGGATCTGAACAAGACTGTTCGTGAAAATATGAGCGAAGGCAGTGACTACGTTACGGTTAGAGACAAATCTCGGCATGTAATCAGTTATCTAAAAGATTTTCTGTTTCCGCCACAACAGATTGACTCGCCGGTAAAGACCTTGTCTGGCGGGGAGCGGAATCGTCTGATGCTGGCCAAGGTGTTTACACTTAGCTCAAATCTCTTGGTGCTGGATGAGCCGACTAACGATTTGGATGTTGAGACCTTGGAACTTCTGGAAGAAATTTTGGCGGACTATGAGGGTACGTTGTTGCTGGTGAGTCACGACCGATCGTTTCTCGATAATGTGGTGACCAGTACCATAGTCTTCGAGGGAGAGGGTCATTTTAACGAATACGTCGGTGGTTACGAAGATTGGTTGAGGCAGTCTGGGCATTCGGGTGCAGTTGCTACCTTGGAATCAAATAAATCTGGTGCCGATAAAAAGAAGATTGTGACTAGCGGAGATGCCAAGGACGATGGGGTAAGGAAGAAGCTCAGCTATAAAGAGACGCGTGAGTTGGAATCATTGCCTGGAAAAATAGAAAAACTAGAAATGGAACAGGAATCCTTGCAACAGATGACAGCCCACAGCGATTTTTATAAAAAGAGTAAGGAAGAGATTGCGCAGACACTAGATAGAATGAAGGCCTTGGAAGGTGAATTGTCTTTGTGTTATGAACGTTGGGAAGAGTTGGATCAGAAAGGTAACTAATTCTACGCGGTATCTGGCTATTTAATCCTTTTTGCGAGTAGAATTGGGGTAGTTTGTCCATAGCCAGGGCCGCCGCCTTGATCAAGTCCAAAGAAGAACGCACTGCCATTGCTCGGCGCTTGAATCGAAGAAGTACGGTAGGAATTCTGAGTGCAATACTTCTGTTCGTTGGCGGCACCTACGCGATTGTTAAATTTTCAGGTGAACCCCTAGTCTTTTCACAAGCCAAGCAATCCACCAAGCATGGGCCTGTCAAACTGCTGGTCGAAAAGATGAATTATAAGGGTGAGGAGGTCTACGAATTCTATGCGGCGGCCCCGGATGCAATTTATCTATCCCTGTACCTAAGCCTGGACGGCAAGTCTTTAACACAGATTTTCACCGGTACGCGCATTCCTCCGGGTGCGCATCGCGCCCTGGCGATTGGTTCGGAAAAATTTCGCATTCCGGTCAATAAGGTTCAGAACGCCGAAAAGTTCTGTCTACTATTTGCCGCTTCCGAGCAAGAACATGAAATACTCAGCGCTTCCCGCCAGGCCCTGAGTTTGGAAAGCGCAAATGTGTCTTGCGTGAAAGTTGAACACTAGTGGCGGCAGATAGGCTCAGTTCCCTATTTCTGTTATTCGTCAAGTAACCGTCATTCAGGTGCTATTTATGCGAGTTTGGTGTTTTCTTGATCGAATGCGCTGTGTATGGAAAGCTAAAAATCAGAACTGATTGAATGCTTGTACTTGGAAGTCCACCCTTAAACGGGTATATATAGAGTTTGGGGTGTCGTTTGTTCCCGAAGTATCGGGTCTTGAGCAAAATACCCCGTGATCATGTCGAATTTGTCTCTGTCGAGTCTCCTAAATTCCATGATCTCTCATTCTTACTGGTGTCGGAGTTTAAATGACCTTATTAGCCATTGTTCTTGCCTTGGTGGCTGAACGCTTCTTAGGGGTACTGGAAGACTATCGTAGATGGGACTGGCTGGACCGTTACCTGGATTGGCTTGGCGCCAAGGCGGGAGAAGACGGCGTCGTTAAAGACGTGGCGATCCTGGGCTTGGGAATCTTTTTGCCCGCTTTATTACTCTATGCGGTCGTCTGGTCATTGGGCGACATCTTGTTTCTATTCGAGCTTGCGGCGGGGGCCGTGATCTTGGTTTATTGTCTGGGTCCAAAATCCTTTTATGACCAAGTAAAGGAGTTCTGCGCTTCCAGCGACAACGGAAACCAGGAAAGCGCAATCTGGTATCTGGAAAGTATACTTGGAAGAACAATCACTCAAAATGAGGCCCGGTCTCTAAACAGGACCATGGCGGAAAATCTTTTTGTCTTGGCTCATGAAAGAATCTTTGCGCTCTTGTTCTGGTTTTTGATCCTGGGGCCGTTTGGAGCCGTGGTCTATCGGGCCCTAAGGCGTGCGTCGGAAAAACTGGGTTCTGCCGAAGAGAGTAAAGATTCCTGGGTTCATCAGCTGGCGTATCTCGCCGCTTGGCCCTCATCGCGTCTGTTATCTATTATCTACGGTGTAACAGGCAATTTTGTTGAGGGTGTTGCAGGCTTTAAAAACAAAGGCAAGGATTGTTCGGCCTATTGGACAGACCCGAATGATCGGGTACTGGTGTGCTCTGGAAGCGGCGCAATCGGTCTTAAAACCGATCAGGATACGCTAGACACGGGTGTGATCCGTGGTGCCATCGCCCTGATTAGAAGATCAATCCTTTTTTTCGTCGGCCTGATCGCATTAATGACCTTGTCCGGCTGGATGGTTTAAGGACGATACCTGTTTCAGGTTTGGGTAGTTGAACCTTACTCGCCGAATTGGGTGAGATGGCGGTAAACAGGGCGTAGACCGCAAAGACCAGCTCGGCCGCCGCAGTTTCCCAAAGCGTGATTTTTCCTGTTAACACAAACCATCCGAGTATCAGTTTAAAAAGCACCATTAAAACAATCATGTTCTTGAGCCTGCCGGTTGCGGTTTTGGCAATTCGAAAAACATGGGTAACATAAGTGGGATCGCCCGGGATAATGGAAATATCTCCCCGCTTCATCGGCGTGCGTGCAGAGGCATTGTCTACGCAGGCAGTGAGGGCGTAGCAGTTATCGGTGAGGTTTCGATTGTTAGACATCAGAATGGTATTGGGCTGAGCATCAAACTTGTTGTTGACGTACTTTATCTTGTCATCTGTATCCAGTTCTCCAACTGCCACATCATAGCCATAACGGTGAGCAAAGGCATTCGTAGGAAAGGCGTTGTCGCTGGTAAGTAAGGTAATTTCTTTTACCTTCGCTACACGCAGCATATCTACGAATTCACCTATTTCTTCCCGAATGGGGTCGGTGAAGGTAATCACACCTATGACTTTTCCTTCTTCAAATAGCAAAAGTGCATTGGTTGTTTCTGTTTCCCATATGGATAGTTTTGAAACAACTTCTGGTGCATCTAAGCCCATTTCGGCTAGCCGTTTGCTGGGTGCCAGCTGGTAACGCTTATTATTGATCGTGCCTTCTAGTGCGCCATTGTGATGGGGGACGATATCTACGGCTTTTTCGAATTCGGCTTCTCGACTTTTCGCGTGGCGCAATATAGTGCGATGTAGCCGCTTTTCTCCTTTCACGCACAGACTGGCTGCCAGCGAAATCACCGATCTTATGGGCGTACTTCCCACTGAAACGACCTCTGTCACTTCAGGCCGATTGTAGGTAAGCGTTCCGGTCTTCTCGACCAGTAGCTGTTGGATATTTGCCAGTGTCCACCAGATATCACTACGTTTAACGTAAATTCCCCACTGACTTAACCGGGCTATCGCAGATACAAAAATCAACCGAGATGAAAGTATAAAAGAGGTGGTGCCAGCCAGTAGCAAGATCATCAGGATTTTCTCTGCCTGCGACCAACTCAAGTTGCCAGAACTGGAATAGGTGTAGATTCCTATAATGAGGGCCAGTAGCACCATGGTGTAGGTTACCCATTGACCTATATTGTGTATCTTGACTAGCTCTGGGATGGGTAGCTTTTGTTGACGATCCAGCTCTTCCAAGGCAAGCGCAAAGACACTCTCGTTTTGCGGGACTCTGGTTTGTACGTCGATTTCCCCGCTAAGCAATTTGTATCCGGCGTAGGCCTTAGAGGATTTGCCTAGTTTAATGGTTTGATCGGCTCCCGTCACAGAACCTGTATTGACCATGCAATTTCCTGCGATGACTCGACCATCTATAGGAATGAACTCACCCTTACTAACGCGAACAACGCTGTCCTTTTTTACGGAGTTGGCAGCAACCGTCTTGGTGGTATTGTCTGTATAAACCACATGTGCAATAGGTGGGAGTCTGGACTTAAGACAAGTCAAATTAAAGTGCATTCGGTTTATATTGAATCGGTTGAACAGTAATATGATTGCATAGCCCATGGCCAGAAACGCCGATTCCATCCAGCGATCGTAGATCAGTGCGGTGACAACACAGAGCAGGACCAAAAAGTCTGTATTGATACGCCTTTCAACAAAACTCAGAAACAGTCCCCTGCGACCCAACTCGGGAGCGATTGCCAGCGCTGCGATCGTGTACGCGACCAGACCCCAAAAATTCCACTGGGTCAGATAGGTCTGCAGCAACACGCCAACCAGAACCGAAAATGTCGCAATCAATGTAAGGAAATCGTGTAGGCAATAGCGCGGTTGAAACCGGCTTGAAATATGGAGACGTGCCTTAACCCCATGGTTGTTTAGCATGCAGAGGAGATCAGATTTGCTTAATGTAGAATCATAGAAAAAGGTGGCCAGGCATTTCGTGTTGTCATAGGTGCATTTCCCGATGTGCAAATTCTTGGCGATGAATTCGCGAATTCTGCGCTGCTGTTTCTGATCAATCAGTTCGGGGAGTTCCAGTGTGATTTTTCGTTGTGCTACCGGATTGCGCAGGTTGATGCCCAGGGAGCGGGAAACACTCTTGATCCGCTTAAGGGTTTCGGGGGAATCGATGCCTACGACCACCGTAGAGGTGGCGAAATCGACCTCAGCATGACGAACGCCAGTTATTTGACGAAATGTTTCCTCAATCCGCCCTGTAAGGCTGGCATTGTCAAAGTCTTCCAATTGACAGTGGTAGTACATCATTAAAGCACCTTTCCTCCATGGATATTGAGTTTGTCGACCGAAATTTGGGGACGTTGAGGGTTTTTCGAAAAATGCAGTTTATATACCCGCGTGGGGCTTTGTTCGCCTTTATGTTCAAGTTATAATCATCGGTCCTTTACTGGGGAGGAGTAAGGTCTCGTGCACTTGGAAGGGCAAAAAAATCGAACTATTTCATGGCTTTTTTACTGTTGGGTCTTGATGACAGTATTGGCGTGCGCCAGTACACCGGATCCCAAAACCATTACCGCTCCCCCTGATGAAATCGACCGAATTTCTCTGATGAAGACATCTGAGGCAGTTTCTGAGCTAAAGAGCCAGTTTAATGAGGCTGAAAATAGAGGATTGTCTATTTTTGCGCCAGAACACTATAAGATCGCCTACTCTGCGCTCCAGGAAGTGGAGGATATGGTGGGGCGTGCAGACAACAAAGGCTCGGTGGTCAATAAGATTGCAGTCACCCAGGCGGTTATACGTAGTGGGACGAATGTGGTTAAAAACGTTAAGGAACGTCTCAAAGACGAGATCAAGCTTAAAGAGAAACTGGTGTTTCTCAATGCCAATGACGTCTATACATTTGAATTCAACAATGTAGTCACTCGTCTGGACGGTCTGATACGCCAGTTGGAAAATGGCAAATTCAGTCAGGTTGAGGAGGCGCGCCCAGCGCTAATTGCCGATATGCGCGGCCTGCAGAGCCGGGCAGCCCGGTTTAATGCCCTTAATGAACCAGAAATCATCCTGAAGCGTGTGAAGCGTCGTGGCGGGGCAGAGTTGATACCCATCACCTATGCTGAGGCAGAAGCGGTTCTAAAAAGCGCTGAAAATTTTCTCAAGGCCAATCCGCAGAATGTAGAGGCCGTCGAACGTATTGGTCAGCAGGCCCTGTTTGCAGCCAGACGAGCCTTGTTTGTGTCAGACGAGGTCGCAAGCCTGCAACACACTATTAAATTTTCGCCAGAGCAAGTGGTGCTTGACGAAGAGTTCAGGCTGAACCAGATTGTCAAAGGGCTAGGAGACGATATGGACCTGCGAGACAATCCTCTGGAGGTTCAGGCGCAAAAACTTTCTGAAACGGTATCGCATCTGGCAAAGAAGAATATCGAAAATGAAAAAATGGTCGGTGTCTTACGTAAGGCAGTGGAAAAGGGTGAAGGGGCCGATGAAAAATTTCTTGCCCTGAACGAAGAGATTAAAAAACTCTATACAGAAAAAAACACCTGGGAGGCGAGGGAAGCCTTGTACAAGGCCCGAGTGCTACAGTTAAATACTGAACTTGAGGCACAACGGGCTAGGGTTGCTGTTCTGAGCTCGGGTGCAACGAAAGCTGAAGTGTTGATAAGGGCCAAGTCGGGCATGGATTCTTCCAGTGAGCAGGCTAAACCTGTGAAAATGAGTGTGGATGCAGATACGGGCTCCGAGTCTACGTCTTCGGCCTTGGGTGCTGACGAGTCTCAGGTAGAGCGGAGCGCGGATGCGGAGTTGGCCTCAGAAAAAGAGTCGGCGGAAGAATTAAACAAAAAGAACGAAGGCCGATTTGAACCGAAAGAAGACGATCTTTCTACAGAAGTAAATGTATTTGTAGACTCGGAATTATAGGTACTTTAAGGTCCGCTTGGAATCGTGGTAGTGAACAGAGCCCAAGATGTCGCAGTATGGGATGTATGGGTGTTTGAGCTGTAGAGATATTGAAATATTTTCTTAGAGAATTACAAAAAAACTCACCTACAGACTAAACTGAAAAGTAGGGTGGGCACTGGTTCTTATCGAACCAAATATTCCTAGTGAATTTTACCCTAAATATTTTTTATCTGCTGCCGAAACCTTGGGTTTACAATCCTTTGGCGTCGGTTACTATTGGCATAGTTATTGTTATCTAATCGATTTTTGTATTCTAGATGGAATAGGTAGGGCATCATGTTTTTAGCAGGTCAAAAACCCTTTTTTATTAGTGGGCCGACAGGGCAGTTAGAAAGCACTGCCATGCTTCCTAGCAAGATGGAAGCGGTCGCCATTATTTGCCATCCCCATCCACTTTACGATGGAAGTATGAATAATAAAGTTACCTATGCCATTGCTCGCTCACTGCGAGACCTGGGTGCGGCATCCTTGCGTTTCAATTTTCGTGGTGTAGGTTTGAGTGAAGGGCAGTATGATAATGGCGAGGGCGAAACTGAAGACTTGCTTGCCGTGATACGATATGTGAAAAAGCGTGCGCCGAATATGCCCATCTGGCTAGCCGGATTTTCTTTTGGTGCCTATATTAGCTTGAAAGCAGCGAGTGCGGTGGATTGCGATCGCCTGCTAGTAGTGGCTCCGCCGGTTAATTTTTTCAATTTCTCGGGTATCAGTCTGCCCGATTGCCCTAGCACAGTTATTCAGGGAAATGACGACGAAGTTGTTCCGGCCGAAAAGGTCTATCAATGGGTGAGCGATCTCGAGCCCAGTCCTGAAGTGATCCAGCTTGATGGCGTGGGGCACTTTTTTAATCGCAGACTCAATGACCTGAGAAGAGTCATTGAAGATTCGTTTGTGGAAGATATGCAGTATCGTATGGCCGTCGGTTAATTGTGACGTCTCGTCTTCTTTGCAAAAAATCCCAGCTTGAAGAAAACCTTGCCATAGGTATCGATTCTCTGGACGATCCGAATGTGCAGGAATTTGTTGTCATCATGCGTGATGGGCAGGTGTATGCCTACGAAAACAAATGTCCGCACACCGGTGTGAGTATGAACTGGCAGCCCAATGAATTTATGGATCTGGATGGATTCTATTTACAATGCAGTATTCATGGTGCCAAGTTTCAAGTGGAAGATGGCTTTTGTGTGTGGGGGCCTTGTGCGCAGCAGTCCTTAAACGCCGTTTCTATCAGTCTGCAGGGAGACGATGTGTTTCTCACCGATTGATTACAGCAACACTTTCTCGGTGCCACCCTTCTTGATCTTTTTCAGAAAATCCGATTGCCAGTTCTTACCCAGTAACTGTTTCACCAGTTCTACCACGATATAGTCTGTTTTTAAACCTGTTTCATTGCGATAACGTGATAGCCCTTGCACACAAGCAGGGCAGGAAGTCAGCATGCTCACCTTGTCTTTTTTCTTCACGCTGTCTTTACCAATTAGTTGTTGTACACTCTTTTTGAGTTCTATTTCTTTACGAAATCGGACCTGGCTGGCGATGTCAGGGCGCGATACCGCAAAGGTGCCTGCCTCACCACAACAACGATTGGTCTGTACAACTTCTGCGTTTAACAAGGTGCTGGCAATCTTGACTGGATTCGCATTCTTGATTGGTGAGTGACAGGGATCGTGGTAAACAAATTTTCTGCCTTGCGTATTTTCAGCCTGGATGCCGCGATTGGCCAGATATTGATGAATATCGATCAGCTCACAACCCGGAAAAATCTGTTCAAATGAATATTCCATCAGCTGATCAATACAAGTGCCGCAGGAGACAATAACCTTTTTAATGTCCAAATAGTTTAAGGTGTTCGCGACGCGATGAAAGAGCACGCGATTATTGGTGCTGATACGTCGCCCCAGATCCACATCGCCAGAACTTTTTTGTGGATAGCCACAACACAAGTATCCTGGGGGCAAAACGGTTTGTACGCCTAGTTCGTATAGCATGGCCAGTGTGGCCATGCCGACCTGGCTAAACAGGCGCTCTGAACCACAGCCGGGAAAATAAAATACCGCTTCGCTTTCGGTATCCACATTGGGATCGCGAATAATAGAGATAGACTTGGTGTCCTCTGCATCAATCAAGGATCTCATGGTCTTGGATGGTAAATGAGAGGGTAGCGGACGTTTCACCAGGTTAATGATTTGCGTTTTGACTTCCGGTTTTCCCGTAGTCGAGGGTGGCACCTTTTCTTTGTGTATTACACTGGAACTGGCAGCGAGCTTATAGGCAAAGTTTTGTGCGCGATACCCCAGGCCCACCATGGCGTGACGAAACAGTTTAATGCTACTGGGGTCGGTCATATTGAGATATTTAAGCGCCAGCCAGGTACCAGGGTTAGATCGTTTCTTTCCGCGATTACGCAGTATATTTCGCATGCGCACCGTGACATCGCCAAAATCGATATCCACCGGGCACGGGTTCAGACATTTGTGACAAACCGTACAATGATCGGCCACGTCATTCATTTCTTCAAAGTGCCGCAGCGAAATACCGCGGCGCGTCTGTTCTTCGTAAAGAAACGCCTCAATAATAAGGCCGGTACCGAGAATTTTATTGCGCGGTGAATACAACAGGTTTGCTCTGGGTACGTGCGTGTTGCATTCCGGTTTGCATTTGCCGCAACGCAGACAATGTCGTACATCATCATTCAGCAGGCCCAGTTCGCTATCTTCCAGTATGAGCGCTTCTTGCTGCACCAGTCGCAAGGAAGGGGTGTAGGCCTGAGTCAGATCAAAAGTCGGGTCTAATTTTCCTTTGTTAAATTTCTGTTCCGGATCGATTTGCTTTTTGTATTTTGCAAAGCTTTCTATGCTCTCCTGATCAAGGTAACGTATCTTGGTGATACCAATTCCGTGTTCACCGGAAATAACGCCATCCAGCGCGGTCGCCAGATCCATAATTCTATCCACGATTTTTTCCGCATCGTGCAGCATCTCATAATCATTCGAATGTACTGGAATATTGGTGTGTACATTGCCGTCTCCGGCGTGCATATGCGTAGCAACGAAAAGACGACTGGGTCGTAGCTCTGTGTGAATCTTATCGATGCCGTCTCTTACCAGTTTAAACAAGCGGCCTGAGAATATATCTTCCAGCGGTGCCTTGATCTCAGTGCGATACGAAAGGCGCAGCGATCGCTTGAGAAGAACATCAATGAGTTTGTCTTCGCTTTGAAATGCAATATCGTACGGCTGTAGCAGCGCGTGATGCGTGCTACAGGTCTCGTCCAGATGTGTTAGCAGTGATTCCCATCTTTGGATCACAGTATCAAGCAGTCTGTCGGCTGCCTTTCTTTTTTCTGCCAGTAGCAGGTCCTTGTCTTCTTCAGAAATGACTTGCGCCTGCGGCAGTTCCAGTCTATCGGACGCCAGGAATTTTTTAACGTGCTGCGCGATCTTGATCTTGTTCTTGAGGGAGTATTCGATATTAATCCGTTCGATTCCCCGGCTATAGTCTCCCAGTTTGTCCAGAGGTATGACCACGTCTTCATTAATCTTGAAGGCATTGGTGTGGGCGGCAATGGCGGCAGTGCGAGTGCGGTCATACCAGAAACGCGCCCTGGCCTCAGGGCTGGTGGCGATGAAGCCCTCGCCGTTTCGCGCATTGGCCATGCGCACCACTTCCGAGCTGGCGGCGGCGACGAGTCTCTCGTCATCTCCGGCAATATCGCCAATGAGGACCATCTTGGGTCGTTCACTGCGATTGGCCTTGGTGCTGTAGCCCACGGCCTTCACATAGCGTTCGTCCAGATGTTCCAGGCCGGAGAGCACAACGCCTTCTTTCTTTTCCAGGAAATTGGTGATTTCAACAATGGCGGGAACCGCCACGGAAAGTTCATGACCAAAAAACTCCAAACACACCGTGCGCGTGTATTTGGGCATCTGATGGAGAACAAACTCGCCGGAGGTAATCAGTCCGTCGCAGCCCTCTTTCTGTATGCCGGGCAGGCCACCCAGAAACTTGTCGGTAACATCTTTACCTAGTCCCGATTTACGGAACATCTGACCGGGGAATGTCATTTCCTCAGGTTCACCAAGCTGAGTTTTACCGTCTCGCTCATAGCGAGTCAGGCGAAATTTCACGATTTCCTGCTGATGTATTTTGCCCAGATTGTGATTGATACGCTCCACCAAAAGCCAGTTGGCATCGGGCGTGACCATGCGCCAGGAGGCAAGATTGTCCAGTGTGGTGCCCCAGAGTACGGCTTTCTTGCCGCCGGCATTCATGGCGATATTGCCGCCTATGGTAGAGGCGTCTTGTGAGGTAGGGTCCACGGCAAAGACTTGGGCAGAGGCCTGCGCCGCCTCGGAGACGCGCTTTGTGACCACGCCACACTCGGCGCGAATAGTGGCGACTTCTACGTCCAGGCCGGGCAACTTTTTAAATACGACTTTCCCCAGCCCTTCCAGCTTTTCGGTGTTAATCACTGCTGTATTGGGATGCAAGGGTACAGCTCCGCCGGTGTAGCCTGTGCCGCCACCGCGCGGGATGATACTCAGTTCCAGCTCTATACAGCCGTGAACGATGTTGGCCAGCTCTTCCTCGGTATCAGGTGTAATCACGACAAAAGGAAGTTCCACGCGCCAGTCGGTGGCGTCTGTGGCGTGGGACACCCGCGCCAGACCGTCGAAGCGGATGTTATCTTTGCGGGTATGGCGTGAGAGTTTTCTTAGCGTTCTGCGCCGAAGCTTGTCCTGCCCTGGGAACCAGTCTTCAAAGTCTTTGACCGACTTTCGGGTTGCCCCAATCAGCTCCAGAGTCGTGGTATTGCCTTCTGCACGGGTGGCCACCTGGTCCAGTCTATGGTGTAAGGCATGGATCAGCTGTTGGCGGCGGTTGGGATTCTCCAGTAAATCGTCCTGGATGTAGGGATTGCGGTTTACCACCCACATATCGCCCAGGATCTCAAACAGCATGCGCGCTGAGCGGCCCGTACGTCGGCTCTCGCGTAGAGAATTCAAGGCCTCCCACATAGGGGCGCCAAGGAATCGGATGACTATCTCACGATCTGAGAAAGACGTGTAATTATACGGGATTTCACGTATGCGCATGTTGACACAGCTGGGGTTGAGGGAGGCGCCATTATCTAATAACTGCCCTGTCCTCGCAAATCTGTATCAATATAGTCAAGTTGAAGGTTGAATTCGTTGTTTATGATGATGGGTTCTTCGGTGGCCAGATCAATAATTGTGAGCTTACCACCGCTAAAGGCACCTGTGTCGAGGAAAACCACGTTACCGAAGACCTGGTGATCGCCCACGATACTGTGGCCTACATAGATCCGGTGCGCACCTTCCACGGGGAGCGTGGGTTCGGTCTCGGGGTACAGTAGCGACAAGGAAAGCTGACGATACCGGTTTCTGGACCAGATCAGGGTATTGAGTTCTTTGTCATTCATTTTGCCACTGGAGATGCGTTCGAAAAGCTCGGTCCAGCTCAGTTCTGCAGGAACGTCGGCGTGCACGATTCCCACCGGGCCTCTGTCTGTCTCGATTTCGATGGCCCAGGGTAATTCGGTGATCATGGATGCCAGCAACGCCAGTTCGTCAGTGGATGCAAACTGAGACCAGTTGCCGCCAACTTGTAGCCATACGTCCTGAATGCCGGGGACTTCTGCCAGGGAGTCCAGCATCAGGGTTTCGTGATTACCTCTCACTGCGTAGAACCAGTCGTAGGAAAGAAACTGTGCTGCCAGTAGGCTCTGTGGGCCTCGGTCGATTAAATCGCCCACGCTTATTAATCTGTCGGCTTTGGTATCAAATTGGACTTGATCCAGGAACTGTTGAAGTAGATCAAAGTGCCCATGGATGTCGCCAACGACGAAATCCCTGCCTTTGAGATTTTTAGATAAGCGTAGCGCTTGCAAGGGGCGACCTCGCTTGAGTGGTTGGAAAATGTACGTACTGAATGCTTTATCGGACAATAAATAAAGTTTTTTAGGGGTATTGGACTGAGATGAAAAAAGAATTTAAGTGATTGAAATGAGGAAGTAATAACGGGCTCCTTTGCCAGCCAATATCATTAGTATAGATATGGGAATACTGGCTTTTAACCAGCCAGCGGCCAGACACAAAGGGTCACCGATCACGGGGAGCCAGGAAAGCAATAAAACCGGGCTTCCCAATTTTCTCACTCTCTGCAGTGATTTCTGTAGTTTAAGGTCGTTTTGTATTCGCTGTGGTCGAAAGCGACTCAACCACCAGCCCATGAAAAAGGTTATCACGCCGCCCAGGGTGTTCCCGCTCGTAGCGCTAATCCACAGAGACCAATCGGTATGTTGGCCCTGTTGGGCCAGGTAGACCAGTACAGCCTCCGAGCCACCGGGCAGCAGGGTCGACGAGATCAACGCACTGATAAACAAAGACCATAGACCTGTGTCGTTCATGGCCAGCCCCGCTCCTTGAAGGCTTTACAATACCCAGTCAAGAGGGTAGTTTGGACAGACTCGTATAGAAACAGGGGAGATTTCACTAGGTGCTTTGGGTCAAGGCTATTCATGTCATTTTTATGGTTACCTGGTTTGCCGGGCTATTCTACCTGCCACGCCTGTTTGTTTACCATGCCACAACGACAGACGAAATCAGTCTTCAGCGATTTGTCATAATGGAGCGCAAACTATTTGCCATAATGACCATCGGTGGCTTGGGCGCACTCATCTTTGGTCTGTGGATGATGTTCGACTATGCGATAGAACTCTATCAGGGACAAGGCTGGTTACATGCCAAAATGTTCTTTGTGCTCCTGTTGATCGCTTATCATGTGCTGTGTTTCAAAGTGCTAAAAGAATTTCGAGAGGGTAAAAACAAGCGGGGTCATGTTTTTTATCGCTGGTTTAATGAATTTCCGGCCCTGATTCTGTTTGTTGTCGTGATATTGGTGATTGTTAAACCGTTCTAGAGATTGGAAGAAAGATGTTGGAGTTGAAATCGAAACAGGCACCCACGCTATTAGCGAGTAAAACAATTGCGAAGACGCGCATCTTCCACGTGGAAGCCATGTCGTTGCAGTTTTCCAATGGCACCGAGGTCGAGTATGAGCGCATGCTCAGTTCTCCAGCGGGGGCAGTGTTGGTGGTCCCTCTGTTGGACAATGATACGGTTCTGATGATCAGAGAGTATGCTGCGGGTGTGCAGCGTTATGAGTTGGCCCTGCCAAAGGGCCGATTGGAGCAAGGGGAGGACTTGCTCGAGGGAGCCAATCGAGAGCTGATGGAAGAAGTGGGTTATGGGGCGAAACGCCTGGAGCATGTGAATTCCTATACAATCGCTCCTGGCTATATTAGCCACACCACGCATGTCGTTCTTGCGCAGGATTTGTACCCCAGCGTGCTGGAAGGGGATGAACCCGAGGAGATTGAGGTGGTGCGTTGTAGCTTGTCACGTCTTTCTGAGCTACTGGCCCATGAGGAATGTACTGAGGCACGCAGTATCGCGGCCTTGTATTGGGTACGGGATTATTTGGCTGATCGCTGAATTGCAGATAAACAAAACTGGTGAGGTCTTGTGGAACTTAACACCCTAATTCAACCTGTCATTGATATCAGTGCCAAAGCGGCCCAAGGCATACTGGAAATCTACAACACCCGCTTTAATGTGGAAGTGAAAGACGACAAAACGCCACTCACCGAAGCCGATATGGCTGCCCATGATGCCATTGTGGCCGGGCTGAAGAAACTAACTCCCGAATGGCCCATCTTGTCGGAAGAATCTGCGACGATCCCCTATTCTACTCGCCAAAAATGGCATACCTACTGGCTGGTGGACCCGCTAGATGGAACCCGTGAATTCATTAAGCGAAACGGGGAATTTACGGTCAATATTGCCTTGATTCGGGATGAGTTGCCCGTGCTGGGCGTGATCTACGTGCCCGTTTCGGGTGTCGTGTATTACGCCTCAAAGGGGATGGGCGCGTTTCGTCAGTCGCCCGGCAATGCCGCGTTGCCCATCCACGTGAAGGCAGCCCGTGATCAAACACTGGTAATCGCGGGGAGTCGCTCCCACCGTGACAACTCACTGGACAAATTTCTGGATTCGATTGGTGACCATGAATTTATTAGCATGGGCAGTTCCCTCAAAAGCTGCCTGGTGGCAGAAGGGAGTGCTGATATCTATCCGCGCCTGGGTCCCACCTCAGAATGGGATACCGCTGCAGCCCAGTGCATTGTAGAGGAGGCCGGTGGCCGAATTACCACCATGGATATGTCGCAGTTACGCTACAACACAAAAGAGTCGTTGTTGAACCCCAATTTTCTGGTCTTTGGTGACGCCAGCGTGGATTGGTCCAAACTCTTCTAAGCCCTCAACACCCGTAACGCATACGTGTGCCACGGATAAGTGACATGGTGATCTCATCAGAACTCAACTCGGTGGGGAAAAGCACACCGGAAATTTTGGCTTCGTGTATGCTCGCGCCGTTTACATTGGCTTTAGAAAAATCGATTCCCCGCAGATCGGCCAATCGAAAGTAGGAATTGGAAAAATCCAGTCCGTCTGCCTTTAGGCCTTGCAGCTCAAGGGAGCGAAAATCACAACCCGTTAGATCACAAGTCTGCCCACTGGCAATGGCCTTGTTAAACCCGTCCACATCACCACTTCTTAGCATCTGATACAAAGGATCTTTCTTGATTAGGGGCTTGTCGTTCATGCCTGTACTCCATAACTTGCGGCCTTGCCCTTAACGATAGTTGATCGTTGCTAATCGAATCAAGGGTTTTCATCGATTTAATGTGAACCAAGTAACAGAGAATGTATTTTCTGTTTTTATGCTTATTCTTAAGTGAATGCGCTGCTTAGACGATAAAGGGGGCGTCCGGACTCAAAAACAAACAAAAAATGACAGATATCGCCACAAAACAACCCATATTTATTTTGGGAATCCCACGATCTGGAACCTCGCTCGTTACCGCGATTCTCCACGCGTGTGGTGTCTTTCTTGGTATTACGGTGCCAGGAGGTGGCAGTGAAAATCCCTTGGGTTTTTTTGAAAACATCTACTTGCGTGAGCAAGTCAACAAGTGGCTATTGGAGAAAATGGGCGTCGATATTCTAGGCGTCAAAACACTGCCCCCTTTGGATCAACTACCCAGAGTGACCGGATTAGAAGACACGGTCAGGGGGCTGTTAGAACACGAGGGGTATCAAAATGACATGGCCTGGGCCTTTAAGGACTGCAAACTGACGCTGCTTTGGCCCATTTATCTACAGGCGTTTCCCGACGCAAAATGGGTGATTGTGCGCAGAGACGATGAGGGAATTATCAATTCCTGCCTCAAGACCTCTTTTATGAGGCAGCATTCAGAAGACCCCCAGTTCTGGAAGCAGTGGATATTCGAATACCAGAAGCGTCTACTGGAGTTGAAAAAGACGACACCTCATTATCAGGAGATTTGGCCGGAAACGCTTATGAACGGGAATACTGATTCTGCCCAGACACTCATCCAATGGCTGGGCCTGGAGTGGAATGAAGCGGAAGTCAGGGCCCTTCTGCATCCCGAATTCTGGCACGCCGCCTAGGCCCCGACACGGGCCGATTACGGACTTTCCCGTTAAAATCAGGTATCATTTCGCGCAAATTCACAAACGACGTAGAAGGTAGATCCAATCAAATGAACGTGTTGGTGGTTGGAAATGGTGGGCGCGAACACGCACTGGCCTGGAAGATTGCGCAATCGCAGCAAGTGAAACAGGTTTATGTTGCCCCTGGTAACGCGGGTACTGCACTGGAGCCCAAACTGGAAAATGTCCCCATTGAGGTGACGGCGATCCAGAAGCTAATTCAGTTTTCCAAGGAAAATCAAATAGATTTGGTCATCATCGGCCCTGAAGCGCCCCTTGTGATTGGTGTTGTGGATGCCTTTGCCGAGGCCGGTATCCCCTGTTTCGGCCCGACTCAGGCGGCCGCCCAATTGGAAGGCTCCAAGGCCTACACCAAGGACTTTCTCGCCAAATACAAGATTCCCACCGCCGCCTACGGCGTATTTACCGATCCCGATGAGGCCATTTCCTATATCAAGTCCCAGGGGGCCCCCATTGTGGTCAAGGCCGACGGTCTGGCTGCAGGCAAGGGTGTAATCGTTGCCCAAACCGAAGACGAGGCCATTGCCGCCGTCAAGGATATGCTGCAAGACAACCGTTTTGGTGATGCCGGCTCTCGCGTGGTGGTGGAAGAATTTCTCACTGGCGAAGAGGCCAGCTTTATTGTCATGGCAGACGGTAAAAATGTTCTGCCACTGGCCACGTCTCAAGATCATAAAGCCAGAGACGATGGCGATCAGGGTCCCAACACGGGTGGCATGGGTGCCTATTCACCCGCGCCGGTGGTGACACCTGCGGTACATAAAACGGTGATGGAGCAAGTCATCTACCCAACCATCGAAGGGATGAAGGCCGAAGGTGCACCTTACACCGGATTTCTGTACGCAGGTCTGATGGTCAGTCCCGATGGTTCCATAAAAGTGCTTGAATATAATTGTCGCTTTGGTGATCCGGAAACCCAGCCCATCATGTTGCGTCTGCAGTCCGATCTGGTGGAACTTTGCATGGCGGCTATCGAAGGCCGACTGGATCAGGTCACGGCCCAATGGGATGAGCGTTGTTCACTGGGTGTTGTATTGGCTGCCGGCGGCTATCCCAATGATTACCGCAAGGGTGACGAGATTAGCGGACTACCGCAAGACGAGTCTTTGGAGAGCAAGGTCTTTCATGCCGGAACGGCAGAGAAAAATGGCACCGTCGTCACCGCCGGGGGACGTGTCCTGTGTGCGACCGCGCTGGGCAAGACAGTCACCGAGGCGCAAGCCAAGGCCTATGAACTGGTCCACAAGATTCATTGGCAGGATGTCTATTACCGAAACGACATCGGCTACCGCGCCATAGCGCGAGAGAATTCTTAATTATTAACTTGAGGAGACACACCATGTCTAAACCATTTGTTGCTGTATTGATGGGTTCTGATTCAGACCTTCCTATCATGCAAACCACACTTGATACCTTGAAGTCTTTGTCTGTTTCCTACGAAGTGCGTGTCACGTCTGCTCATCGCACGCCTGACCGCACCCATGCCTATGTGAAAGACGCAGAAAAACGCGGTTGCGCCATCTTTATTGCCGCTGCGGGTCTGGCCGCACATTTGGCCGGAACAGTCGCGGGACTGACCACCAAGCCCGTTATCGGTGTGCCTATGGATGCCGGCCCTCTACAGGGCATGGATGCGCTGCTCTCAACTGTGCAAATGCCCGGTGGAATTCCCGTGGCCTGTGTCGCAATTGGAAAAGCGGGGGCAAAGAATGCGGCCTATCTGGCGGCGCAAATGCTTTCTATCAGTGATAGTGAAGTGGCAGCGCGTTTGAAAGCGGACCGTGAAGCCAATGCCAAGGCCATTGCTGAGAAGGACGAAGCCTTACAGGGTCGTCTTTGAAGACTAGTGAACTCTCACTGCGAAAGGCAGTCGAGATTCTCAATGCGGGTGGAATCATTGCCTACCCCACCGAAGCGGTGTGGGGGCTGGGTTGTGACCCCTTGAATGAAGAAGCGCTGGCTGATCTCATTCAACTCAAGGACCGCAGTTGGAAAAAGGGACTGGTCCTGGTGGCTGCCCATGTTGATCAACTGGAACCCTATATCGCACCCATGAGCGCGGCGATGCGAAAACGGGTCACGGCTACCTGGCCAGGACCAAGTACCTGGGTGTTGCCGGCCAGTGCAGGGCTGTCGCCCTTACTCACAGGGGGGCGCAGCACGATTGCAGTAAGAGTCAGTGCTCACCCCCTGGTGAGTGCCCTGTGCCAGATGTTCGATGACGCCCTGGTTTCCACCAGCGCCAATCATAGCGGCCACCGGCCCGCACGCTCCGCATTGCAGGTACAGAGCTGGTTTGGTGCCTCTATTGATTTTGTATTAGCGGGTTCGACAGGTTCCGAGCCCGGTCCAACAGAAATACGTGATGCGCAGACCGGAAAGGTGCTGCGTCCAATCCAAAGAGTGGGGGGAGAATGAGTACGCCGAATATCGAAGACGTAAAAAACTATCTAATGGGTCTGCAGGACAACATCTGTCGCAGGCTGGAAGAGATAGATGGCAGTAAAAAATTCTTTGAGGACGACTGGGATAGAGAAGGCGGCGGCGGTGGTCGTTCCCGCGTTCTGAGTGAAGGCGCAGTCTTTGAGCAGGGTGGCGTCAATTTTTCACACGTATTTGGTTCCAATCTTCCTCCCTCTGCCACGGCGCATCGACCCGAACTGGCGGGAAGAAATTTTCAGGCCATGGGTG
>JAOUPJ010000185.1 GCA_029879945.1 Gammaproteobacteria bacterium | reverse complement strand
TTCCCATTTGGATGCACAAGATCATAAAAAGGACGCCCAATCACTGGTTCGGTTGCAGAAATTTCAAGGATGCCCAAACAAGCTGGATTGACAAAAGTACAAATTCCACTTCTATCTACACCTACAATTCCCTCGGCAATGGAGTCCAGCAAATGGCGAGTCTGGGCCTCGCTACGCTGCAAGGCCTTTTCCGCCTGCTTGTATTCTGTAATATCAAATATGATTGCCAGAAACCCACCTTGTATACCGGCTATGCGATAAGGAATGTAGTTGACCTGCAAATAATAATTTCCTACCGGGTGTTCAAAAAAAGATTCGTAGCTTACTGTTTCACCGCTTAACACGGCATCTAGTTTAGGTTTGATATAGTTAAACTGCTCAGCGGAAACCATATCTCTGATTCGCTTACCGATTACTTGCGAACGATTTATTTTTAATACCTTTTCGTATTCTTTGTTTACAAACCGGTATTGAAGATCTTCATCAACAAAGGCGATCATCGCTGGGATATTGTCTACGATCAGACCAAATCTGAAATCACTCTCGTCGATTTTCCCTTTATTCTGTATAAATGGCTCTATTGAGTCAGGACGTTCACCTTGGGTCTTTCGTGACAACGCGACACGAGACAGCCTACTTATTAGCATGCCAAATAGTAAAGAGACGACCGCTAGCCCTAGTAAGAATTCTTGTGTGTACAAAGTGCTTGTTGCTTGAACTTGTGGGATCGCTTCTGCAAGAAGGGGGGCATTGCTATTTAAGCCAGCACGGACCGTTCCCTCACCCAGAACACTTCCGCAATACAAAGGGAGAGATAACAACAGCCAAAGACAAATAAATTGGGGGGCAAAAAACACCATGGGGTAACCGCTATAGGGTGGTTACCCAGAATAATAGTGTAAATATATTGAGGAAAAAAGTTAAGAGGCCCTGTGAATTGTTTCTTATTGTAACAATATTTTTGCGAATCGACGCTTTCCAACTTGCAAGACAAATTCATTGCCTGCGCTTATGGACAATTTTGAATCGCTGATTTTCTCCCCGTCGATTCTCACACCCCCTTGCTTGATAGCACGCATCGCCTCGGATGTGCTGGCCACCAACCCCGCATCCTTCATGATATTAGCGATTAGCGCGCTACCATTATCCGAACTGAGGGTGATTTCTTCTATCTCGTCGGGCATCGCACCCTTTTGGAAGCGCGCAATAAAGGCTTGCTGCGCCTGAGGACCCTGCCCTGATCCATGGAAACGGTCCACGATCTCGCAGCCCAGTTCCATTTTGACATCACGCGGATTTCGTCCTTCCTCAACTGCTTTTTTTAGCGCGCCGATTTCGGTTAAAGGACGAAAACTGAGCAACTCAAAATACCGCCACATCAGCTCGTCTGAAATGGACATGAGCTTGCCAAACATCTCTTCGGGCGGCTCGGTTATCCCAATATAATTGTTTAGCGATTTGGACATTTTCTGTACGCCATCCAGGCCTTCCAAGATGGGCATGGTCATGATCACTTGGGGGACTTGTCCGTAGACCTTCTGCAGTTCTCTACCGACTAGCAGGTTAAATTTTTGATCGGTTCCACCTAATTCCACGTCGGCTTTCATGGCCACTGAATCATAACCCTGGACCAGTGGGTAGAGGAATTCATGTATGGCGATGGCCTGACCACTTTTATAGCGCTTGCTGAAATCATCCCGCTCCAACATGCGTGCAACGGTATGTTTTGCCGCCAATTGGATCAGATCTACAGCGCTCATCGCGCCCATCCAGCTGGAATTGAACATGACGAGGGTCTTTTTCGGGTCCAATATCTTGAAAATCTGCTCTTCGTAGGTCTTGGCGTTTTCGATGACATCATCGCGCGTTAATGGCTTTCTTGTGGCGTTCTTGCCAGTAGGATCGCCGATCATGCCGGTAAAATCTCCGATCAGGAACATAACCTCATGCCCCAAATCTTGAAACTGGCGCATTTTATTCAACAGGACAGTATGACCCAAGTGTAGGTCGGGCGCGGTCGGATCAAATCCAGCCTTGATCCGCAATGGCTTGCCAGTTTTAAGCTTATCTATAAGCTCTTGTTCTACAAGAATTTCCTCTGTTCCTCGGCGAATTTGTTCTATTTGGGTATCTAAATCAAGCATAATTTCCTACACGAATACTGTGGATTATTTAACACTTTCCAAAAAAAGAAATTAATCTCTATTAAAAATTAACCACTTAGCAATCCAGCCCGGCTAAAGCTTCCAGGCTGGTAAGCCGAAAAACCATAAGAATTGCACTAGTTCCAACTGCCAAAACAAGGTTAGCAACGATTAAGGGCAGCTATCTTACCAAATACACCAAAGATTCGGGACTAAACGTACGAAACATTCTATGAGTTAGATTATCGGAGTCAGATTACTATGACCACAAAGGTACTCATTGTTGACGATTCCAGCGTTTCCCGGAAGATGATTAAAAAATCGCTTCCGCCTGAGTGGGACGTCGCTATTACAGAGGCGGCGAATGGGATCGAAGCGCTAGAGCAGTACAAACTTGGAGTCGCAGATGTCATGTTTCTGGATTTGACCATGCCGGAGCTTGACGGCTATGGAGTGCTTGAACAGATACAAAAAGATGGCCTAAACAGCATGATCATTGTCATCTCTGCAGATATACAGCCTGAGGCGGCCGAGCGCGTTAAAAAACTAGGAGCCATGGCGTTTATCAAAAAACCCATAGACACAGAAAAGCTTTCAGCTGTATTGAAAGAACATGGGATTATATGAGCGAAGATTTTGAAGACCTCATGACAAACGAGCACTATGAAGTGCTCACGGAAGTTGTCAATATTGGAATGGGCCAAGCAGGGGATTCCCTTGCCCGTTTTCTTGGTGTTTTTATTCGCCTATCTATTCCCAGAATTAAACTTGTAAAGGCCGACGATTTGAGAAAACAGCTCGTCGAACTCGTCGGCAATGACGTAGAGGTAACCGGCGTACGCCAAGCCTTTTTCACCCACTGGTATGGAGAAGCAATCACCCTGTTTGACCAGGGAGGCAGTAAAGACCTCGCCAAACTTATGCACTACCCCGATGATATGGACAAAGAAACAGAAAAAGAGCTGTTTCTGGATGTGGGTAATCTACTTTCTGGTGCCTGTGTAAACGGAGTATCCGAACAATTTGGAATAGAACTCAACTACAGTCCCCCTTCTATACTCTCCCAGAATGTTTTCGTTGAAGATCTATTTGCCGCTGACAAAATGGCCTGGACACATTCCCTACTCATGGAAGTCAACTTTTCCATGGAAGAATACAAATTCAAAAGTCACCTTTTAATTATGATGACGGAGGAATCCATCGAGACTTTAGCAAAAGACCTCGAACGATTTATGGAACGTTACTAAATGGGCGAACTTCCAGACAAACTTTCCCTCTTACAGGTCATTATTGATCGTGTAAGTGTCGGCATTGTGGTTGTAGACCGCAACCACAATGTCGTGCTGTGGAATTCGTTCATGGAAAACTACAGTGAAGTCAACACTGAAGACATCATCGATAAAAATCTGTTTGACTCATTCCCCGATCTACCCAAGAACTGGCTGGAACGCAAAATACAGAACGTATTTGTGTTAAAAAACTTTTCCTTTACATCGTGGGAACATAGGCCTTACCTCTTTAAGTTCCAACATAATAGGCCCATCACCGGTGGCGCAGACTACATGCGTCAAAACTGCACCTTTTTGCCCATTAAAGGTGACAGTGGCGACATAGAGTATGTGTGCATCACCTTATTTGATGCGACCGACATCAGTATCTACGAAAACATGCTGAAGGAAGCCATCAAGACTCTTGCCCGCGTCAGTAACCAGGATAGCCTGACCGGTGTGTATAATAGACGCTATCTTGAACTGTCCTTGTCTCGCGAATTCAATCGCGCGAAGCGTTACGGTCACCCTTTGAGCGTAGTCATTTTTGACTTGGATCACTTTAAGTCTATCAATGACACTTACGGGCATATGGCCGGAGACGAAGTCTTAAAAGAGGCATCTAAGCGTATCAATATCGCATTGAGGGATAGCGACATACTCGGCCGTTATGGAGGGGAGGAGTTTGTTGTCATTCTACCTGAGACCGATCTCAATTCCGCCCATATTATTGCAGATCGACTCCGGGAAAAACTGGCTGACGAACCCATCGTCTACAGTAAAGACGTGCTGTTTGAAAAGCCGGAAATTACCGTTACAGCAAGCCTTGGTCTTACTGCCATGCGGGAAGACACCTTGGACTACCAAACCATGTTGCAAGAAGCCGACAGCGCGCTCTACCAATCCAAGGAAGGAGGTCGCAACCGCACGACAAAATACGAATTTGTGAGCGATGGCAGCGTAAGCGCTCCTGCTGTTTCTGCCCCTGCTCCTGCGCCCGCCATCACCGCCCCCAAAACTCAGACCATCGAAGATCAAGTAGAATCCGAACCAGTAGACGTGGACAGTGAGCTGAAAGACGTTGCATTTCAAGAGACTTCAGAATTAATTCAGGATGGAAACGTGATTTACATCACGATCGGTCACCGTTGAGTTTATAATTTAAAAGAAATGTGACCGAATCATTTAATAATACAAATTCCTCTGTCGATAGCACTGAGTAAGGACGCACAATTCGCATCATGTTAGAATTTCTCTAAATGGGGAATGCAGCAATGCGGATCGCGCTTTGCTTTTATTTGGTGGTAATCCTGTCTCACCGTAAATTTGCACGAAGTAGTTAGGGGTTTTGCATGTCGAATTCCAGAAAAAGGACGCTTAGTTTTAGCTTACTGGGTGTCATCGCTTTGACCTTGGCCAGCTTGATACCAAGCCAGTATGCGGAAGCGACACGTGGTCAACAAATGGAGATCGCGCTTCCAGCCATCAATAACCCCAGTGCGCTGAGCGAAACATTGAATGCCATAGTCAACCCGAATGAAGCCGCCCCTAAGTGGCACCAGTTCACGGTTAGACCCGGCAATACGCTCGCCCAAATTATGGACATGGTCGGTGTAGGCGGTCAGCAAGTCCATGAAATCGTTTCAATGGCCAAGCCTATCCGCAAATCTCTCACCCAGCTTACACCCGGGCAATTTCTTGCGGTAAAGGTGGACAACGACTCGGTCGTTCAAGAACTGGTTTATAAACAAGACCCCCTTACCACTCTATATATAGAAAGAAGCGAAAAAGGGGAGCTATCCTCTCGTACCAGTATTCGTGACTATGAGCGCCGTGTGGCCTATGTGAGCGGGGTGATTTCCTCCTCACTGTTTGAGACCGCCCAGGATTCCGGAATGACTGAAAACCTGATTATGGATATGGCCCATATCTTTGGCTGGGATATCGACTTCGCCTTGGATATACGCGAAGACGACCGATTTGCATTGCTCTATGAGGAACTTTACCTGGATGGAAAAAAGGTGCGGGACGGGAATATCCTGGCTGCCGAGTTCGTTAATCAGGGCAAGTCTTATAAAGCAGTGCGCTATACAAATGAGAATGGCCGCGCCGATTATTACGACGATCAGGGCCGCAGTATGCGCAAGGCCTTTTTGAGAACGCCCCTGGACTTCTACCGTATCAGTTCCCGCTTTGGTAAGCGAAAACACCCGATTCTAAACAAGTGGAAGAGGCACACAGGTGTGGACTACGCCGCTGCTCGTGGCACCCCTGTGAAGGCATCGGGTGATGGCAAGATCATCTATAGAGGCCGTAAAGGCGGGTATGGCAAGACTGTCATTATCCAGCATGGAAATGGCTATCGTACACTTTACGGACACCTTAATAATTATGCGCGCAAGGCGGCCTATGGCACGCGCGTCAGACAGGGGCAGGTCATCGGGTTTGTGGGTAGCACCGGTCGCGCAACAGGCCCCCACTTGCACTATGAATTTCGTGTTCGCGGCCACCACAGAAATCCGCTCACTGTCAGCCTGCCAGATGCATCCCCCATCAAAGGGGCGCAACTCTCGGCCTTTCTGCAGAGCACACAACCCATACTGACCCAGCTAAGATCCTATACAAAGATCGATTCTAATTATTCATCACTTTAACTGAAAGGATTCCTATGGCCGCAAGGAGCAGCGGTAAACCCTCCCATATCTATCTTGGCCTTATGTCCGGGACGAGCATGGACGGCGTGGACGCCGCTGCCGTGGAATTCAGTGGTGAGGACTACAAAGTGCTGGGCTCCAGCCACCTGGAGCTCCCCGCAGACCTGGCAAAACAACTCTATCAGCTCTGCCTGCCTGGCAAGAATGAGATTGAAGCGATGGCAGAGGCCGATATCAAGGTCGCGAAACTGTTCTCAAAGGCCGTAGACAAACTATTGTCCAAGCTAAATCTATCGAGAAACCGGGTTGCCGCCATTGGCAGTCATGGACAAACCATTCGCCATCTGCCTGAGTTGGGCACCACCATACAGATTGGTGACCCCAATGTGATCGCACATGAGACCGGCATACTCACGGTTGCTGATTTTCGCCGAGCCGATATGGCGGCCGGAGGGCAAGGCGCCCCCCTGGTGCCTGCGTTTCACAAAAAGATTTTTCAAGATGAAGCGGAGCACCGAGTCATACTCAACATCGGCGGCATAGCCAACATCACCCAGCTTCCTTCACTCCAATCCAATGGCACAGTGATCGGCTATGATACAGGTCCTGGAAACGGGCTCATGAATATGTGGGCCCAGCAGCAACTCAATAGGGCCTTTGATGAGGGCGGACGCTGGGCGGCCTCAGGCCAAAACAATAGTGCATTATTTGAACTCTGCATTACCGACCCCTACTTCGATAAAACAGCACCCAAAAGCACCGGGCGCGAGTATTTCAATCTGGACTGGCTCGGCTTGCGTCTCAATAGATTGAGCCTGGCCCCAAGCCCGGAAGACGTTCAAGCCACTCTCCTGGAACTGACCGCACGAAGCATTACCGACGCCATCTTCAAGACCACAGAGGCTGTGGACGCGGTCTATGTATGTGGAGGGGGCGTGCACAACACCCATTTGATGGATCGCATCCGGGAGTTGATGCGCCCCATTAAAGTCGCCACCACCCAGGAACTGGGCGTTGATCCGGACTATATCGAAGCCATTGCCTTTGCCTGGCTGGCCAAACAGTGTCTAAAAGGGCTCGCGGGTAATCTTCCCGAGGTGACAGGGGCTAGCGGCGAAAAGGTGTTGGGGTCTATCTATCAGGCGACGGTTAAACAGTCACCCTAAAAACTATCTAGGCGCATGAGCCCCCATTGGGCTGAGCTAGACGCCAACACTGCCAGAAACCTTCATAGCGGTGCCCCAAAAGCGGGCTAGGAACGCTTTGAAATGGGGACATACTGGCGTATGGGCTCCCCGGTATAGACCTGCGTAGGCCTGA
>JAOUPJ010000184.1 GCA_029879945.1 Gammaproteobacteria bacterium | reverse complement strand
CTGGAAACATCAGCGTTTTTCGAACCAATACCTTGCCAACAGCAAACAGCTTCACCGTTCAAACGAAAAAGACCACCGCCCTGGATATTGATCTGAAGACCCTGGGCGCAGTCAGTGATCCTGATTTTGGAGACGGCCTCGACTATTCGGTTCCAAGCACGATTGAAGGGGGTTCACTCACAGGAACTGAAACACCCTACATTTTCACCTTTACACCCGATGCGTCTTTTAACGGCACTTCTTTTGTTTACACCGTCACGGATCAGTTTGGCGACAATATTGCCGTTGAAGCCACCGCCACAATCAATCTGGAAAACACCCCGCCCACGGCCAATGATATCAACCTTGCCACTACAGGCGATCAAACCGTTTTGATTGATGTGAGTGAGGTGATTTCGGATCCAGATGAAGGAAACGATTCGCTGTTTGTGGTTTTCAATAGTAATTCGCTTAGTGTCTCGGGAGGCGATCTGGTAAAAGGTGAATTGCCCAATCATCAAATCGAATTCACACCAGACCCTGCCAGCTTTACCACCACCAGCTTTAGCTACTCGGTAACCGATAGCACCGGAGCCTGGGATACCGGCACTATCACAATCAGCCGCAACAACAGTCCACCCCTTGCCTTGGACGTGCCTGTCACTCCGGTTCTACCCTGGAACCAGTCCCGTGAAATTAATATCAATGAATTTATCAGTGATCCGGATGAAGCGGATTCGACGCTAAGCTTCAATCCACAGCCGGTGACACCCATTGAGGCCGGCTCATATGAAATCGCCACGGCGAAGCACGGCATCGTCTTTACACCCACCGTCGGTTATAGCGGGCTTGCCAGCATTCCCTACTCTGTCAGCGATAGCGGTGGCAGCACATCAGCGACCAGGCACATTACCATCAATATAGTCGCGCCAGCCAACGACAGCCCCGTCGCCAAGGATGTGGTCCTGGCGACAAAGGGAAACACTTCTCTACGTATTAACTTGCTAACGTTGGACGCAATCAGCGACCCTAATCAAAGCGCAGACAGTTTGGATGTGACATTTCCTCAAGCCGTTCCAGGCGGCACTCTCTCCCAGGAAGAAGTGCCCTATATCGTCGTTTTCAGACCTAATGAGGCGTTCGCTACCTCTACAAATTTTAATTACACCGTAATCGATCAGGGCGGACTCGAAGCCGTTGGAACAATTACCATCAACCGTGAAAACACCGCGCCCACAGCGGAAAATGCAGTGATAACGCCCGATATGAATTGGAACGTGACACGCTCGGTGAATCTGATGAATTATATTACAGATGCCGATCAGCAAAAATCGACGCTAAAAATTGCGATTGGCGAGATATCTCCTGCCAACGCCGGAGATATCTCGCGAGATGACACCCGTGACCCGGTCTACCTCTACCTGCCTGCAGAAGGCTTTGTAGGTGCTGCAACACTGAGTTATACGGTAACAGATGACCAGGAAGCCCAGACGCAGGGCACCATTACCTGGAACGTGGTTGCCCCGCAAAACACCACCCTACCCAGTGAGCTGACACCTCCCGAATACGAAGGAGGTGCGCCACTGGTATTGGACCTGAGAGACTACGCACCCCAGATTTCCAGTGTGCCTGGATTGCAGGTAAGCATACCGCAAGCACCCCAACACGGCACAGCAAGCATTGAACAACTCACGGTGACCTACATCCCGGACCAGACCTACTCAGGTGCCGACAGCTTTGAAATACTCATAGCGAATAACTTGGGCTTTAATTCCAAAATGCGGGTGAGCACAGAACTCGTCGCCACGAATGAAAAGCCCAGCGAAGCGCCCGGCGGCCCTCTGGTGGCATTCGATATCACGCAAGGTAAACTGCAACAAAACAGCTCGCTGGGCAGTACCAGTGTTCCCTTGGGTTTTGTTCTTAAAGACCAGCTTGGCAATCCAATCAATGGGGCAACGGTCGTGTGGTCCATGAGCAGCTCCAATCCCGACTCCATTCCCAGCGACGGAAAGGCCCGAGCAATCATTGTGGGCGGCACGCCCGATGTAACGGACACCACCGGCGCCGACGGAGCCTCCGCTGTTACTATCACCGCGGGTGCAGTGCCTGAAATACTCACCGTTTCCGCGCAGGCCACCGGAACCCTCGGTGTTGATCCCTTTGACGAAACACTCAGCTTCACCATTAGTGTGGGCCTGAAAGCCATTGTATCGGAAGACACACCCGAAGGCGCTGTGGCCAAGGTGATCGATACCATGTGCCCCAGCCTGGCAAAGACTGCGGATCGCAATGCCGATGAGGAAGCGCTGAATACCCTTTGTGACAATATTATTAGTGACTCAGCAAGTGGTAACAACGCAGCCGCCCAACAGGCTTTAAAAGCCATCGCACCGGAAGAAGTGGCGCAACAGACGCGCATGGCACAAAGCATTGCGGGGCAACAACTGGGTAATATCGGCACGCGTTTGTCTGCATTGAGACGAGGAATAAGTGGCGTTGCCGTTTCCGATTTTTCATTCCGCATGCAGGGACAGAGTGTTCCGTCCAGCGTGTTCTATGATTTACTGCCCTCCTACCTGGATCAGGAACTGAAAAACAATCCGCGTCTGGGAGGTTTTATCAGCGGCAGTTTAGGTAAAGGCAGTTATGATGCATTTAAAAATGAAGACAGCTTCGAATTTAAGACCAAGGGCATAACAGCCGGTGTGGACTACCGCTATAATCGTCAATTTGTTTTAGGCGGTGCCCTGGGTTACAGCAATACTGACTTGGAACTGGGCACCAGTAGTGGCGACATCAATGCCAACGGACTAAACCTGGCGCTCTATTCCACCTACTACCACAAAGACAGCTTCTACGTAGACGGTATCTTTACACTAGGCAATACCAGTTACGATATGAATCGAAACATCGTTTTCAGTAGCGGTAGTACGCTCTACAATCGAACCGCCAACGGGCAGACCGAGAGTGCGCTCTATGTATTGAGCCTGGGAGCCGGCTATGAACTCGCCTCCGAGTCCGGCTGGGTGCTGGGTTTTAATGGTCGCTTCAACACAGTACGCGTCCATATCGATGCCTACGATGAAAGCGGTGCACAAGAACTGAATATGTCCATTTCCAGCCAGGCGATAGACCTGTATTCCTCATCATTGGGCGGCAATATCTCCAAGGCCTTGAGTTTCCGCTGGGGTGTGATGGTCCCGCAAATCAGCGGCAGCTATGAACACGAGTTCCAGGCCGATGTAGGCACGGTGCAAGGGTCTTTCGTTAACGACCGCTTCAATACCAGCTTCGCCTTTGAAACCGAGGAAATAGACAATAACTATTTCCGCGTCGGGGTCGGTAGTACCTTTGTCTTACCCAAAGGCAGAACAGGTTTTGTGCAATACGAACGCACAGTTTTCCGCTATCGCTACAATGACTACCGTATTGCAGTGGGCGGCCGTCTCGAATTCTAGCGCCGAGTTCGATATGATGGCCGCATGAGCATAGACTACCATCCATTTTCCGAATTTGTGCGAATCCTGGGGCGCGGCAAACGCGCCTCACGTTCCCTCACCTTTGATGAAGCCCGACACGCCATGGCCATGATACTGCGTGACGAGGTAGAGCCCCTGCAACTCGGCGCATTTCTCATGTTGTTGCGGGTGAAAGAAGAGACCGGTGAAGAGATCGCTGGCTTTGTGAGCGCAGCGAAAGAACACTACCAGTTGAGCGGTACACAAGCAGTTGATGTGGACTGGTCATCCTATGCGGGAAAACGCAGACAACTGCCCTGGTTTGTTCTCAGCGCCCGTCTATTAGCGGACCAAGGCATTAAAATACTCATTCACGGCACCGATGGCCACGCCGACAAGCGAATCTATACCCGAAGTGTATTTGAAGCATTAGGGCTACCCATTGCCGAAGACTTGACTCAGGCGCAATCCCTGTTGCAGCAGCACAACCTGGTCTACTTGCCCTTGTCTGGGTTTGCGCCCCGTCTACAGGACTTGATCGAGCTACGCCCCCTGCTGGGCCTGCGTTCGGCCATACATACCATGACACGCCTGTTGAATCCCCTCAATGCACCACACTCAATACAGTCCATCTTTCATCCGGGATACCTGAAAATCCACCAGGACGCCAACAAACTGCTCAATATGACACGCGCCTGGACCATCAAGGGAGAAGGGGGTGAAGTGGAAATCAATCCGGATATGAATACGCCACTTTTTATGGCCAATGGTGAAAACTGCAGTGAGACCTCCATCGAGTCTTTTTTCAAGGGCTTCAAACATCCTAAAGAGGAAGCACTGGCTATCGACGACTTGATCTCTGTATGGCAGGGTGAAAAGACACATCCCTACGGTGAACGTGCGATAATTGAAACTTGCGCCCTGATCCTCATGTTGCTGCAAAAGGCCGAAGACATGAAGATTGCACGCAGTAAAGCCGAAACACTCTGGGCCAGTCGAAACCCTTAAGCGAGTATTTGTTCTTTTCCTATTGGGCTTGAGTCTGGCCATGTTTCTTGGATAAACTGTTTCTTTGCAGTTAGAGGACGAGCACATGGGTGATTTTCATAAACAGCTGGACGAGAAGCTGATCGAGTTTATTCAAAGACAACACCTGTTTTTTACTGGCACTGCACCACAAGAAGGCCGAATCAATGTGTCACCCAAAGGGATGGATACCTTTCGTGTGCTTTCATCCAATCAATGCGTGTTCCTGAATCTTACTGGCAGTGGCAACGAAACCGCAGCCCATGTGTTAGAAAACAACCGCATCACTATCATGTTTTGCAGCTTTGAAAAGCAGCCCCTGATATTACGACTCTATGGTAGCGCGGAAATCATCGGGCCTGATCACTCTGCCTGGCAGGATACCCTGGCAAGTTTTCCCGACTATCCTGGGGCCAGACAATGCTTTCTCATCAATATAGACTCAGTCCAAACCTCGTGCGGCTTTGGCGTACCCCTGTTCCATGAGGCAGAAGAACGCCCCACACTGGCCAAATGGGCGGAAAACAAAGGCGAAAAAGAGATCAGAAAATATTGGAAGGAAAAAAATAGCAGGAGCATAGACGGTTTAAGTACCGACAAATAAACAATAACTATATGATTATTATATATTTTTCATATCCCCCCATACAGCACTTCAGGTCAAGTCTGAACGACAAGCTGTCGATAAAATTGGATGTATTCAAAAAGAGATATCGAGTTAGCGGCGGCATCGTCACGTCAGTTACCATGAGAAAAAAGAGCATATTACGAAAAACCCTGTACACCTTTCTGGGTTTTGGGCTGAGTGTCGGTCTCATTTTTCCCTTTTATGCCAATCTATTCGTAGAGTGGAAAGAAGGGATGCTCCCCTATTTTGTCGCCGGCTGTGTCATCGCCGGTTGCTCCATTGGCGCGATGAGCTATTTTTTTGTTAAGCGCATAATCATTCACGAAATGAAGTCCATTGCAAGTGTCGCCAAAGATATCAGCGAAAATTATTTGACCAGTGTTTACAATATCGAGAGTGCAGACATCTTCGGCGAGATCAGTGACAGTCTCAAGCAGATGTCCACTAACCTGATTAAGATGATCAGCAAAATCGGTCTGGTTACGTCTAAACTCCATACCGCGTCTGAAGTACTCCTCACCACGGCAAATCAAACCAATTCGGCTGCGCAGCAACAACAGTCTGAAACCGACCAGGTTGCCACATCCATTAACGAGTTTGCGGCGACTACCGAAGAAGTTTCCCGCCATACCGACCAAGCGGTGATTCTGGCCGATGAGATAGATGAGAAATTCCAGCAAAGTGAAGCTAGTTTGAGTAGCACCTCTGGCACACTAAAAAATATGGCTTCCGAGGTTGGCAAAGCCGCCGACGTGATTGAACTGCTGGCACATCAAACCCAGGATATTGAAGCGGTCGTCAAACTCATTTCAGACGTGGCTGAACAAACCAATCTTTTGGCCTTAAACGCAGCCATTGAAGCGGCGAGAGCGGGTGAACAGGGTCGAGGGTTTGCTGTTGTTGCCGATGAAGTGCGGGCGCTGGCGGTGCGTACTCAAACCGCAACCAATGAAATCTACGACAAGATGAATTTGTTCAAGAGCGGCTCTGGTGACGCCCTGACAGCCGTTAAAGAGGCCCAGGAACAAGTCAACAATACCGTCACGAATATGGAAACCCTTTCATCCAATATGAAAGAGATGCTTTCCCGTATCGAGAAAATCACCGATATGAATCGACAGATTGCCGTCGCCACGCATCAACAGACTCAGGTGGTCAGTGAAATTAACAGCAATATAAATGTAATCGCAGACGTAGCGGCAAAAACAGTGGGAACAGCGGTACGCTGTCGTGAAGAAAGCGAGTCCACTCAGGAAATGTCTAATGAGCTGCGACAACTGGTTTCGACTTTCAGACTGATGTAGCGGCCTCCGTTTCAAACCAGCGCAGCGTGTGATGCAATCTAACCACCTCACCAATAATAATCAGCGTGGGTGCCCGCAAGGCATGCTGCTCAGCCTTGGTGACAATATCTGTTAGATCACCCGTGATGACTCGTTGATCCTGAGTCGTCGCCTTTTCAATAATCGCGATGGGTGTGCCTTCACCCATCCCGTGCGCCACCAATTGTTTGCACATCTGCGCCAACCCCACCAATCCCATATAGACTACCAGGGTCTGATTGGGTCGAACAATGGCTCCCCAATCCAGGTCCACGGTATTGTCTTTGAGATGCCCGGTCACAAAGACAACCGACTGGGCATAGTCTCGATGCGTTAAGGGAATGCCGGAATACGATGCCGCACCGGCGGCCGCCGTAATCCCCGGCACGATCTGAAAGAGTATCCCGGCTTGTGCCAACTCTTCAATTTCCTCGCCCCCGCGACCAAAGATGAATGGATCTCCGCCTTTGAGCCTCACCACCCTTTTCCCCTGCTGGGCCAAATCGACGAGTAGTTGATTTATCCCTTGCTGCGGCACGGCATGATCAGCCCTCCGCTTCCCAACATAAACAAACTCTGCATCCTTACGCGCCAAATCCAAAATCGCTTGCGAGACTAACCTGTCATAGACGATGACATCCGCACGCTGTAGTAGTCTTAGCGCTCGAAACGTCAACAGGTCTGGGTCACCGGGACCTGCTCCAACCAGTGACACTTCCCCTCGCGCAGTCAGTGATTCATTCTCATCCAAGGACTGTTGCAGCGCTTTCTCAGCGGCTTCTCGATGGCCTGCCAGCATCAACTCCGCGATAGGCCCTTGAATAACATTTTCCCAAAACCGCCTTCGCAGACCGATGGTAGTAAAACGGCGCTTCGCCTGCTCCCTATAGCGCTCAAGCAGGGTCGCCAGGGAACCATAGGCGGAGGGTATGAGCGCTTCAATCCGCGCACGCAATAGCCTGGCAAGAACCGG
>JAOUPJ010000183.1 GCA_029879945.1 Gammaproteobacteria bacterium | reverse complement strand
GCCTCATGCAATACGGCATTGGGTGGAAGCAGGCCCCACATCAGGCGCAGCAGGCTCGCCTTATCGATTTTAGCTTCCGGGACTTGATCCAGTTTCTCAGATACCGAGTGCATGATCTATCGTACTCTCATTAAGTTCATTAATGCGACACCGAGGCATTCTGTGCTGCGTTCTCTGCCTGAGTTGTCGCTTCCCCGCTCAATCGCTGATAAACCGTGGCCAAGGCAAACTCATCTCCCACATTACCGGGAAAGATCACAACCGGTAGATTGGGATAGCGAGGGTGTTCCTCGGGACATCGCACCACAGAACATCCGGCGAGTATTTGTCCCACTACGCGCGATGTTTCCAAGGCAAGGCCATCACTCAACACATCGTTGGAGGTGATTCCTCCCTTGCTAATCAAAAAGCCGATATCTTTGGGTAGTCGTCGCACTACGTCCATGAGAAAGGCGGAAACCGTCTCACCGAATTTCAGTCGCGTTTGTTGATCGGGAAAACTCAGTTCAACACGGCTGGTAAAGATCGCAGGTGTCTTACCCAATTGATGAATGATGCTCACCGCATCGACCACATTCTTCAATAAGGCCTCGCGTTCCTGTTCTATTCTCGATACATCAATTTCCACGGGTGCAACACCCGCTTGTTTAAGCAGTTCATTGAGCTGTGCTGTGGTTTTTTTCACGTGTGAACCCACAATCACTGCACCGGGTTTTCCACCACGCACATACTCGCGCATAGCATCTGCTGCAACGGGCTGAGGCGGTAACTGCGCGAGTGCCGTCAATAGGCTAGCACCGCTACGGAACAAATACCGCTTACCCTGGGTGGCAGCTGCGCGGATCTGGTCTGCAAAAGAATTCAAATCAGACTGTTGCACGCAATCAACGACACAGCATTGATTATTCTGTAATGCAAGTAAATCAGCGAGACAATCTCCTCGTACCGCTTTTAAATCAAAATGCCTCACCTCGCCCGCCGTGATGCGTCCCTTGGTCTTTTCTTCCACGTAGTCGGGCATATAACTGTGCTTGAATCCGAACACCGAATCCTGGGCGAATTCAGTTTGATGGACCGGTACAGCTTCACCGTTCACCATCAGATAATGCGTTCCGTTTTTTGTGATACGTCCGCCTTCGAAAAAAGCCGGAATCAGGAAGTGGGCATCAAAAGGCCCCATCTCTTGCGCAATCACATCGGTCTCCACGGGATAGTGTCCGCGCAAAGTGGAATCCGAGCGACTCACCATGATGGGATGAATCCCCTTTCCCACCACCTTCAACTCATTGAGGGCAAAGCGCAGATTTTGGCAAACCTCACGGGTTACCGCCGCAGCACGTGCTGCATCCATGCCACGGGTGTTGGTGAGCACAAAAAATAAAGGAGCGTCGTCCTGCAATGCCCGCTTTAGTGTGTCCACATCCCAGCGCGTCAACAACAAACAACTATGAACCGTTTGCGAACCCGTAGGGTCGTCATCCAATACTACAATTTTCGTTCTGCTCATCGTAAGCAATCCTGTATTGATGCTTTATCACATTAAGTAGTGGCATCGCAGGGCAAGGTCTCTATCCCTGCGATGCACACATCGCTATGAGTCGATTAAGAAAAAACCCGTTGCGTCACGGCTGCGAACATGGCGTCAGCAGTAATGCCGTTAAAATCCATGATCTCTTTAGGGCTAGCTGTGGTCTCACCGCGTTTCCAGCAAAAACTTTCCCGTATACTAGCACGAGTACGCAATAAAACGGGCTCCAGACTCGCACTGGGTCCACCACTGACCGCGAGCAACACATCACCATCAAACAAGGCGTTAAATCGATCATCGGTCATAAACTGATTATCGGGTTCAGACACGGTATCCCAAGAGACATCGCCGGGACGATAGAGGCGACGTGGGTTCATCACCGCGACGATGCGAACACGATAGCCGTCTGCTTCAAGGCGATCTTTGGCTTCGAATACAGGCAGGAAGACCATATCACCCGTGGCCGCAATAACAACGGTACCTTTATCGCCTTTCTTGCTTTGATAGAGGGTAATGGCCCCGTTTTCAATTCCCTTGCGGGCATCACCCAAGCTGAGGTAGACCGGCAGTGGACTCTTGGAGGCAATGATAGGAATACCCTTGTTAAACTGTTTGGTGCCCCACTCAAAGGCCGCTTGAATGGCATTGGCATCACAGGGAAACAGCGGATACACATTTCCATTACGCATTTGCGCGGCAAAGTAGTTTTCAATTTCAGGACGCTGATGTGTCCAACCGTTGCGTCCTTGCTCCAGCGCACCGGCGGTAAACATACACATGGCCGCTGGTGTTTTGCGACGCAATTCGGCCATGGCCTGAGTCACTGTTTGGAAGATGGGCCAACCATTGATGGCAAAACTTTCGTAAGAAAGCCAGATCGAACGCGAACCGAACAGGGCCAACGCCGCCGCTAAACCCGCACAGGCATCTTCATTCAGTGGCTCATAGACCTGACCTGTGGGAGTTTGGTTATAGAGAGGATCTTCGGTTGGGTGACGGATCTTCAGAGCATCATTGATGTTCTTCATACCGGAAGCCTCGTTACCGTCGGCATTGGTCACCACATAGCGTGAGTCCATCTTGCCTACCGCCCCGACCAAAACGCCCATCGCAGTGGAGGGGACTTGCTTGTCGCCGACTTTGAAATCGGTGGTGGGTAAAGCGCTCAATGGTGAGATTGCTAGTACAGACTCTGTCACCGAGGTTTTGGCCGCGGGTCCACCGCCAGCGCGGACGAAGTTATCCCGAACCAGTTGCCAGGAAGACGGACTCAATGCGCGACGCTTAAGGCCGTCGATGATATGTTGCTGGTCAAGTGTGTCGGTGGGATACAGATTGTGAGACTTGGAACCCACGGTGTGAACACCGGCCCCTTTCATTTGTTTGATGATAAAACAGGTTAGTGTGCCGTTCAGGGCCGATTGTGCGGCCTGGTCCATACCTTCCAACACGGCTTGTGCAAAGGCAACGCGTTTCTCAAACGAGAAATAAGAGCTATCCACATAGGCCCCTTCCTGCTCACCATCATCAAACTCTTTGGCATCCACGATAACAACATTCTTGAAACCGTGCCCTTTCCAATAGGCCGTCATCTCTTCATTGCTCATTCGAGACACCATGGAGTGATGCTCCTGGCTGTAGCCGTTCCAGATCAATACTGGCAAAAAGTTGGTGACGTCAGGGTAGGCCACATTGAAGTGCTGCATGGCAGACAAGATGTAGGGCTCGCCCATACCGCCATCACCCAGCGTGAAGGGAAATAGTTTGTCACGATGCAAGAGCGAACCGGCCAAGGCAAAGTGCTGGCCTTGTCCTAAAGGCCCTGCCGGTGCAAGAATACCGGGAATGGCGCCCGACAAGTGGCCCAATAGACCATGGCGCTCACGAAAACGCGCACGCATATCAGAAACGGTGCGAATGCCCATCTCTTCAAGTGATGTATCCAGGAACATCGCCGAATAAAAACCTGGCGCATGGTGACCCACTTCGGTAATGATATTGGTGTGCCCCAACATCACCAGGGCAGCATAGGCTTCCGCACTGGAAGCAAAACCACCGGGATGGCCCGAACCCTTGGCACCGCATACTTGTAGAGTGAGATAACGCAAGGCATCCGCCATCATTAAGGTCTGATACGCGGCCTTTCTGTCTTTGGAGTCAGCGATGGCGGTCTGGCCTTCCGCAATGACCGGGGTATCGCCCCATTCGTCTAATTGAGGCCATGCCTCACTAAAATACTGTATCCCATCGCAAAATTCGGGAGCAGCGCCGTTTTCAAATTCGGGTATTGCAGACATCGTATTGATCTCCTTAAACAAAAAATTCTTTACTCTGGGGCCGTTGCAGGCAGGAGGGGCTTGCCGCAGGACTGACCAATCTATCTAAATCTTGCCTTACCTTACTAAATCGGTTAGGATTTCACAATACGTAATCGTTTTCATAATGTGAAATGTACAATGAACAAAGCAGCAAGTAGCATACAAGTTATTGATAGAGCAGTGAATTTACTGGACGCCCTGGCCAGTTATGAGGGCCCCGTCAGTCTAAAATTTTTAGCAGCAGACACCGGATTGCACTCCTCTACCGCGTTTCGCATCCTTTCTTCCCTGATTTGTCATGGAGTCGTGGAGCGTACCGATTCGGGCGAATACCGCCTCGGCTCACGTCTCTTGCGCTGGGGAGATCGGGTCCACACCCGCATGGACATTCGCAGTGAGGCACGTCCAATTATGGAATGGCTGCGGGATCAGGTCGGGGAAACCGTCAATCTCACGATGCGTGAAGGCGACGAAGTGGTCTATGTGGAACGCGTAACCGGACGCCACGCCATACGCGTCGAACAGGTCATCGGAAGCCGCGCCCCACTCCACGTTACTGCCGTGGGGAAACTCATGCTGGCCGAACTGGGCGAGCAGAGCGTGCACGACTATGTGCAGCGTACCGGCCTACCCCAGTTTACGGAAAACACACTGTCTCAGGAGTCGCATTTACTCACGGAGATTAAACGCGACCAGCAAAACGGTTTTGCCCTCGACAATCAGGAAGCCGAATTGGGAGTGGGTTGCATCGGTGTGGTGATCCGAGACTTTACAGGGAAGGTGATCGCAGGTCTATCCATCTCTGCACCCATCGAACGCAGACAGCCCCAATGGGTAGGCTCTGTGATTGAGGCAGGTAGACGTTTGTCTTCACGGCTAGGGTATGATGTGTGAGTGATGGAGTACAGGCAGACGGTTTTACGCAAGGCCATAGTCAGTTGCGGGATCATTTACAATTCATAAGTTTAACTTTCGATTTGTAAAGTACAGGCCCGTTGGCATACATGAGCGCTTTTGTTCGCCCGCCCATTTGCCGCTTTATCTTCGTAGTCCCGCCAGGACGAAAACCGCATTCACAAACTGCGCAAACTCTTTAGATGCCATGTGTTTCCGAGTGAAAGGATAGGCATTGCATCCGCTTGATTCGTGGCATCTCTCACCGGCTCTTATTTTTAACGACCAGAACAATCCATCTAAGCAAATCGAATCTAGCACACACTCCCTGGGCCATTGCCACACTCTACTCGATTCGATATCGCGATAAAAAGTCTTCCATTGCTGTGTAGAAGGCGTCACCTCAGTACGCGTTTCCTCCCGTGCGCCGGTGAGAGATTCTCGAATGAGCAAACGATCTCCGTGAAAACTCACGTGCACCGTGGTCGCTCTTTGTCCCTCATGGGAATATTCCAGCTCATCAAACTTGTCCATCGGCAGGCGCTCCATAGACGGTTTCAGGCATCCCCAGCACCAGCTCTTCTTCCACTTCGCTCTGCAAGGCGACACACAGACCTTGCTCAATCGCCTTCTGGTACGACTCCTCAGTCAGGCACAGAAAGACATCGCGTTCGCATTCATTACAAAAACGCACAGAGTCCACCTCTGTCTCTTCCAATTCATTCCATAAACGAGGACAACGATAGCGTAGGGGACATTTCTGAATAAGGGCATTTTTCATCATCTATAACCTGTTTTGAGCTTGAAGAAGTTGGAATTAAATCATATTCCGGTCAGGCGACAGAATTTGTCGCCCATAGTGGCTATACTGAACTGTACTATGAGTGACTCCCTTCTCCGTAAGATACGCATCTTGCAACGACTGCCGCGCTGGCCAAAGTCGGCGGGCACACAGGAAATACGTAGGTACCTGGAAAGCCTGGGGCTGGAAACCTCACTACGCAATGTTCAACGAGATCTGATTGATCTTTCCTGCGACTTCCCCCTGCTCTATGACGAAGACCCGCAAGGCCATCGCTGGTATTGGGATAAAAATGCCGATCTGGTACAACTCCCGGGTATGGACACAGACCTGGCGCTCACTTTTACCCTGGTGGAGCGCTATCTCAAGACCCTGCTTCCCCCGGGGGTGCTGGATAAACTCAATCCGCATTTTCAGTCTGCCCAAAACACACTGAACAGGCTCCCTAAGCGCGGCGCCCGGGCCTGGAAAAATAAAGTAGCCATCCTGCCACGCAATCAAAAACTTCTGCCGGCACACATCCAGTCTCACATACTGGAACAAGTGACCGATGCCCTGTTCTTCGGCCAACAGCTAAAAACCCACTATCTGGGCAGAAGCTACAAGGAAGCGAAAGAAGTGCGACTCAACCCCCTGGCGCTCGTCTTTCGAGATAGTGTGATCTATCTGCTGGCCACCAAAGGCGATGAGAAACAGATACGACAATACAGTCTGCATCGCTTTAAGGCCGTAAAAAAATTGCCAGACAAGGCCAGGCCTCCACAGGGATTCAGTCTAGACCAATATATCAGTGAAGGACATTTCGATTACGGCAAAACTGCTGAAATCATAGACCTGAAGGTCTTGTTTGATGCCGAGGCGGCGGTGCATCTCAGTGAAACACCAATCAGTGAAAAACAATCCCTCAGCAAACAAGCCGATGGACGTGTGCTGTTAAAGGCGGAAGTGATCAACAGTTCTCAACTACGCTGGTGGCTACTGGGATTCGGTGCACAAGTGGAAGTAGTGGGTCCTAAGAGTCTGCGAGACGAGTTCCGCGAAATAGCACAGGCCCTACTGAATCGATATCAGGAGTAATGCCTTGAGTCCTAAACCCGCACGACTCTCAAAAAGCAAAATCATATCCGGGGTGCAGTGCCTGAAAAAGCTGTGGCTGGAGGTGAACAATCCTCAAGTGGGCGAGGTGTCGGAAGCGGCGAGTCAGTTGATGGGTTCGGGCGCGCGTGTGGGTGAACTGGCGCGTACCCAATTTGCCAATGGCATATTGATCGCGGAAGACCAGTCTTTAAAAGACGCCCTGGCACAGACGCAAGCGGTGTTACAGGCCAAGCAATACGATGCCATCTACGAGGCCACGATTCAACACGAAGGTGTGCTCATCAAGGCAGACATCCTGACACGAGAAGCCGACGCCTACACGCTCTACGAGGTCAAGGCCAGCGGCAGTGTGAAGGCGTATCACTACAATGATGTGGCCGTTCAAACCTGGGTCTTGCAAAAGGCGGGTCTGCCTATCAAGGCGAGCTATCTCACGCATATCAACACGCGATTTGTTTATGCTGAACCGGGAAATTACCAGGGGATTTTTACACACGAGGATATCAGCGAGGGGATAAAGGAAAGCCTTTCACAGGTGGAGGACTGGGTCAGTGCCTGTCGAAAGACATTAACAGGAGACGAGCCCAGTATCGAACCGGGAGATCAGTGCAGTTCTCCTTTTTCTTGTCAGTTTGTGGACTATTGCGTGGGTGAGACTGAGATAGAATATCCCATCAGCTTTTTACCGAGAGCAGGTAAGCTCGTGGATGAATTTGCGGAAGAAGGCATAGAAGACATACGCCACATTCCAGAAGG
>JAOUPJ010000182.1 GCA_029879945.1 Gammaproteobacteria bacterium | reverse complement strand
TGTACCAAAAGTGGAACTCCTTAACGGCATATGGACAATAAAACGAATTACGATGACTACAAAACACGGTAACAAAACTGAGCACCAAACAGTAATTGACTTCAGCGATATTAAATACAATCAAAGGATGGACAAGGACAAGTTTACAATACGAAATCTCGAAAAAGGGGTTTAATATGAAAGGCGATTCGATGATCTATCCCTTGTTCAGTGGGCTTCTATTTTTTTTGTCTTCAGTTGCCATATCAGGTGAAACTGATGAGTCAATGCAATCGATATTGGGTGGATTTGAAGGCACAACTGAAATTGAAACTATTGATGTTGGCGCAATACATAAGGGGCAATCTCCTATAGACTACAGTCTGCTTTTTGATTTGAGTACTAGCTATAAATATGATCAAGAAAAATCTGGCCCTGAATTTTCTGACTACAGTGGATTTAATAGAGCGAAAATACGTCTTTTCCCTGAGATCAAATCCAAACTAGGAAAGACCTGGCAAGCTAAAATAAATGCAAATTTCTTTGTAGATGCTATATACCAAATTCGGGGGCGTAAAAACTACACTAAAGAAACTCTGGATGCCTATGAAACGGAATCTGATCTATGGGAAGCCTATATTCAGGGAGCTGTTACCAGTAATTTGGACTTAAAGCTAGGACGGCAAATAGTATTGTGGGGTAAATCCGATGGAGTTCGAGTTGTTGACGTGTTAAATCCCTTAGATAAACGCGAGTTGGGTATGGTAGATATTGCCGACTTACGCATACCTCTAACCATGGCGAAACTTGATTACTACTTTGGTCAGTGGCAACTAAGTGCATTAGCAATACCTGAGTTGTCATTTGGCAAACTTCCAAGCTATGGTAGTGAATTTTATCCTGTCGCTCAGCCTCTACCCAATGAGGAGCTACCCGAAAAGAACGTAGAGAACTTTGAGTATGCTAGTGCACTAAACGGCCGATTTAATGGCTGGGATCTTTCTTTTCATGCAGCAACTTATTACGATGACAACTTTCATTTTGCGGCTGACCCAACGAGAAAACCAACACTAAAACATAGCCGTATCACAATGTTAGGAAGTGCTATTAACTATGTCATTGGTAACAGTGTTTTAAAGGCGGAGTTGGCAACGAAACAAGGATTTCAGTATTTTTCAACACCAAGTGACAAGTACTCAAGAATCGATAGCACGATTGGTATTGACATTAGCGGTTTTAATAACACCTTGATCACAGTTGAGTTAGCCGATGAATATACTTTGAACTACGATTCCAGGCTTAGTAATTTGCCAGACCAACGTGAAGAACATGAAGTTGTTTTGTTTACAAGAATTTCGATGGACTTTCTTCGCGAGAAATTAAATCTAAGCGGTGTTTCTGCACGTTATGGGATAGACAGAATGGATGGTGGTTTTTCCAGAATACAGCTTAGTTACGAGTTGTTTGATACAACAACATTTACTCTGGGAAGTGTGGTTTATCAATCCGGGAACAAGCAGTTGTTCCAGTCTATTAGCGACAATGACAGAGTCTTCGCCCAATTAACACTCATTATATAGAAGTTTAATGTCTGAATTGGCAAAGTAAAAACCCCCTACAATGGTAAATACTATAAACCTATTAAAAAAGACCAGCCCACTCACTTATCATTGGTTAACTGCACCTACTCCCGCCAAAACTGCTATACTCCCCCTTTTTTCCAGGGATCAACATGGCGCGACGGATTGTGCGAAGATCGGTTATTTCCGATATAAATCAGTTAGATACTTCTATTCATCCGGTTCTCAAACGGATCTATTCTCAACGCAGCCTCCATACCCCGGAAGAGCTGGATTATCGCCTGGATCGCCTCATCCCCTACCACAGCCTCACCGATATACAGATTGCTGTCGAATTACTTACAGACGCCATTTCACAGCAAAAATCGATTTTCGTGGTGGGAGACTTCGATGCTGACGGGGCCACCAGTACCGCCATTGCCGTGCGGGCACTACGCGCTATGGGTGCGGTTCAGCTCGGCTATCTGGTTCCAGACCGCTTTCGCTACGGCTATGGATTAACCCCCGAGATCTCTCGAATCGCTCATGAACGGGGGGCAGAACTCATTGTCACCGTAGACAATGGCATATCCAGCCTGGAGGGTGTGCGCACCGCGAGAGAACTGGGAATGATGGTACTCGTGACCGACCATCACTTGCAGGGTGAGACGCTGCCCGACGCCAACGCCATCGTAAATCCCAATAAGCGAAGTGACCCCTTTCCCAGCAAGGCCTTGGCCGGCGTGGGTGTGATCTTTTATGTGATGTTAGCGCTACGCGCGACACTACGGGAACGGGGCTGGTTTGAAAAAAATCGAATCGAGCTGCCCAATCTCGCCCAATGGCTGGATATCGTCGCCCTGGGAACGGTAGCAGACGTGGTCCCTCTCGATGGAAATAACCGTATCCTGGTGGACCAGGGTCTGAGGCGTATACGCGCCGGTAAATCCTGTCCCGGTATTCGAGCGTTACTGGATGTGGCACAACGCAATGAATCAAAGGCTGTTGCAGATGATCTGGCCTTTTACGTCGGGCCTCGTCTCAACGCAGCAGGACGTTTGGAGGACATGTCGATCGGCATCGAATGCCTGCTAACGGATGACCTGGTAACCGCTCGTCATCACGCCGCACAGTTGCAGCAGCTCAATCAAGAGCGCCGAGAAATAGAGCAACAAATGCGCGATGAGGCGATGCAAGATTTATCGGCCATCCATTTGCGCGAAAACGGCGAGATTCCAGCGGGGATATGCCTTTTTGACGAGTCCTGGCATCAAGGTGTGGTAGGGATACTGGCTTCACGCGTCAAAGAAAAATACCATCGACCAACCATCGCCTTTGCGCCCACAGACAATGACGAGATCAAAGGTTCAGCCCGTAGTATTGAGGGATTGCATATACGTGATCTGTTAGACAAGATCGCAACCCGGCACCCAGACATCTTGAACAAGTTTGGAGGGCACGCCATGGCAGCAGGGTTGAGTCTCAAGAAGACACACTACGCTCGCTTTAGTGAACTGTTTGCTCAAACGGTGTCTGCCGAAATGGCGCATCGGGAATTTGAAGGTATTATCGAATCCGACGGCGAACTTCTGGCAAACGAAATGAACATGACAGTCGCCGCCCTACTCCGAGAGGCAGGGCCCTGGGGGCAAGGTTTTCCGCAACCGATTTTTGATGGTCGCTTCGCAATTGAAGAGCAGCGCATCATCGGTGAAAAACATCTGAAGTTAAAACTCAAACACCCTCAAACTGCTCGCTCGTATGATGCAATCGCCTTTAATGTCATGGAAGATGAAGACGTAGTCGCTCTGTTAGAAAAGAAAAACGAGGCGCAATTTGCCTATAAACTAGACATTAACGAATTTCGCGGACGAAAAAGCCTTCAGCTGCAGGTAGAAGCGATTTGCGAATTGGACTCGTGAACGGAATTATTCACCAAAATAAATTTACTCTAAGATTCAATCCATACACGGCAATAAAAGATAGTTATACGCTGCATATAAGTAAATTCAATTGCGTCATGCCTGACAGATAGGTAATATAGCGCCTTCGCCTGATCAGCGACTATAACAATAATGACGAAGGTATTGGAACATGTCTAGCCCATACAAGGCCATGGCGATATTACTCGCCGATACCAGCGGTGGAGAAACACTCCATCCGTTAAACAAACATAGAGCAAAAGCAGCAATTCCTTTTGGCGGCAAGTATCGCTTGATCGATTTTTCGCTCACCAATTGCCTGCATTCAAACATCCGACAAATTCTGGTTCTGACACAGTTCAAGTCCCATTCGCTGCACAAACATATTCGCGATGGCTGGTCTATATTTAATCCCGAATTGGGTGAATACATCACCTTGCTCCCTCCACAAATGCGTACAGGGCAAGACTGGTATAAAGGTGACGCAGACGCGATCTACCAAAACCTCTATATATTGGAACGCAGCAAGGCAGATTACTTTATCATCGGCTATGGGGATCACATCTATCGTATGGACTATGAACCCCTGATCGAATTTCACATCGCAAACAACGCAGACCTCACACTAACGGTCATGTCCCACGACATCGACACCGCCTCTGAATATGGCGTGGTGGGTCTGGATGAAAACCAACAGGTATCACGTTTTCACGAAAAACCCGAAAAGCCCTGGCACCTGCCTGGCGAACCCGACAAAACACTCATCTCCACGGGCGTGTATGTGGTATCGCGTGATGTCTTGTTTGATTTAGTCAAAAAAGATCAGGAGACCAAGGCCTCCACCCACCACATGGGTGAGGATATTATTCCACGCATAATACGCAGTCATCGCGTGTTTGGTTATCAGTTTGGCGGCGACAAGGGACGCGTCTCACAAGACCGCTATTGGAGAAATATCACAAACCTGGATGCGTTTTTTGATGCCAATATGGACTTGCTCAATGCCGAGCCCCCTATCAATCTTTATCAACCCGACTGGCCTATCCGTACCTACTCCGGACAATATCCCCCTGCCCGCACAGTCCCCGGATTGCTGGGAAATGAAGGCATTTCCATTAACTCCATTATCAATAGTGGCTCAGTGATCAGCGGTGGATCCGTACAGGAGTCCATCCTGTTTCACAATGTTGTGGTGGAAGACGAAGCCCAGGTGCAACGCTCCATTCTCTTCGACGATGTCGTCATCAAGGCGGGAGCGTCGGTGCAGAACTGCATTATCGAAAAACGAGTCGTCATACCTAACAATATGAACATCGGTTTTGACTACGACGAAGATATCAAACACTTCCATGTTACACCCGCAGGCATCGTGGTGATATCGCGTTCAGCAATGGAAAAATTTCAATAAGACGCGTTCCGCTTTTGCGTTAGCGCTTTTCGACAAGACTCGCAATAACACACCACAGGCTCTAGCCATCCGTTAGTGGCCGCACCCCCATACATGGCGCACCGAGGAGTTGGACAATGTTCCAGTCCGAAGGTGTGACCCAATTCGTGCAATGATAACTCCAGCAGTCTTTTTCTCACCAGAGGATTGTCCCCCTGTTCCTCACCCAAACGGCAGGTCGAAACCAGGGCAGCGCGACCGGGGAGATCGGCCATACCATTGACATAGTCCAGTACATATCGATAGATATCATCAAACATGATGCCCAGCACACGCTGGCCACTAAAGCGTCGTACAAAATTGAGAATAGGATCGGCCGAGTACTGCTTGCGGCGGCTGTTGAAGGCCTTGGTGAGCGGAATTTGAGTTTGCTCTATTCGAATATCGTAGCCCATGCCCTCCAGGTCACAGGCAATCTGATCCACCAAACGGGGCGAAACGCCGTTAAACGGTACCAATGTTGTGGGTACAGACAGAGGCATCTTGACCCCTCATTATTTGACTATTTCACTAAACTTTAACCACGCTTTCTATATGGTCATTATGGTTCATGGAAATCACTATTTCCACTTTTTCACTATGCATTGGTCGTGCACGAATTGAATAGGCACGCCGATGTGCTTAGAATTAGGCATCGTTTTGCAGGAGCACGAGATACTATGAAGATTGGAACCCCTTTGTCCCCCACTGCCACGCGTGTCATGCTCCTCGGTGCCGGTGAACTGGGAAAAGAGGTCATCATCGCGCTACAACGCCTGGGAGTGGAAGTCATTGCGATAGACCGCTACGCCAATGCCCCCGGCCAGCAAGTCGCGCATCGCGCCCATGTCATCGATATGGCCGACCCCCAAGCTCTGAAAGACATTATTAACAAGGAAAAGCCGCATCTCGTTGTTCCCGAAATCGAGGCCATCAGTACCGACACACTGGCCGAGATAGAACGTGAAAGCACCATCACCGTGATTCCGACTGCCAGAGCCACACAGCTCACCATGAATCGGGAAGGTATCCGTCGCCTGGCCGCCGAAGAATTGAAACTGGCCACGTCCTCTTATCGTTTTGCCGAATCGCTGGATGAAATGCGACAGGCTGTGATGAATGAGATAGGACTACCCTGTATTGTTAAACCCACCATGTCATCATCTGGCAAAGGCCAGTCTATGATACGTTCAGCAGACGAGATCGAGCAGGCCTGGAACTATGCCTACCAAGGGGGACGAGTCAACAAAGGCAAAGTCATTATCGAAGCATTTATCGATTTTGATTACGAGATCACGCTATTGACCGTACGCGCCAAAAACAGCGACGGGGAAATCGAAACACAGTTTTGTGAGCCTATCGGGCATCGTCAAGTGGATGGTGATTATGTGGAGAGTTGGCAACCCCATCCCATGTCGAGTACAGCATTGAGAAAAGCACACAATATTGCGAAACAGATTACCGATAATCTGGGAGGTTTGGGAATCTTTGGTGTTGAGCTATTTGTCAAGGGTGACCAGGTCTGGTTTAGTGAAGTCAGTCCTAGACCCCATGATACAGGGATGGTCACCATGGCGACTCAATTTCTTAATGAGTTTGAACTGCACGCACGCGCCATTCTAGGTCTGCCAGTGAATACAAAACTCATTAACTCAGGTGCCAGTGCTGTGATTTATGGAGGCTTCGAGACCAAGCAATTAGAATTTCATGACATCGAAAAGGCCTTGTCTATTCCTGATGTCGATATACGCCTGTTTGGTAAACCCGAGTCCTTTAAAAAACGCCGTATGGGAGTGGCACTTGCCCATGGTGAAGAGATAAAAGAGTGCCGAGATAGAGCTGCGAAAGCGGCCTCGCTTGTTATCACCAAACCAGTCAATAGCTAGACTTTTCCCCTGTTTTTCCGCGAAAAATGACCACCAATTTACACAAATAAACTAGGCCTGTTTGTTACATTCGTTTTCAGATAAACCCTTGTCATTTTTTCAAAATGTGAAATACTACAGCAATACGCTCGGATGTCATTGCATTCAGACATAAGGGACTATGTCTCACTTTCTCACAAGCCTATTGTGGAAAGATAAAGAAGATTATAGTGGAGTCCCTATATGTCAAATAACACGCCTTTATATTCTTTCATCGTCCTTTTAGTCATCACCCTGTTTGCTGGAAGTAATTACGCAAATCAAACTGATGAATATGCAGAAATTTCAGATCGCGGGTGGGAGTTGGAATATCTAGGCAGTAGTTATGACAGCAAATCACACTCCACACGTTTTGATTATCGAATCGAAGTTAAAAAAGGCGGGCAAACACTCCATCACTGGTTTTTAGAATTCGATCCCAGTCAACATCATCTGCTTAGCAGCCATCCCGGCATTCCAGTAATCAAGGGCGTAGACAAGGCCAGCGATTTATATGGTATCAAATGGAAACGTCCTGTGAAAAATGGTACGAGCGTTAACTACTCCATCAAGGTCTATGGCTTGGTTGAAGAAGACTCGGTTTTCTACGCTCTCAACGACGGTCACAAATC
>JAOUPJ010000181.1 GCA_029879945.1 Gammaproteobacteria bacterium | reverse complement strand
GCGCGGATTTGATGCGCTTGCAGTGGATATTTCCCAGGTGGCTGTCGATCGTATCAATGCCTATGGTAAAGAAAAGAATATCAGCCTTTCAGCGCGTGTGATGAATCTGGAAAAAGATACCTTGGGCGCAGAGTTGTTTGATGTAATCACGGTTGCCCACTATCTGGAGCGCAAGATCGCCCCTATGTTAATCAATGCGCTTAAACCCAACGGGCTTTTGTTCTATCAAACCTTTACCAAGGAAAAGACAGAAGGTGCCACCACTCCCAGTAATCCGGATTTTCTTCTCAAGGAAAACGAGTTACTACAATTGTTTTCCCCTTTGCAGTTGGTCTATTACCGCGAAGAAGGTCTGTTGGGCGATTGGTCTCAAGGAATTCGCAACGAGGCCTTATTTGTAGGCAGAAAATTTTTGTAAAAGACGATGCATGAACTGCTAAAAACGATTCCACAGGATATCGCTGAACAGATTGCGGCTAAACTCGAGCCGGTATTGGTCTTGGCCGATGAGGACGAATCTTTTGCTTCGCACTTGGCGGTTCAGCAGGCGGCAAGAGTCTGGGCGGGCAGTGATTTCGTTATCAATTGGTGCCTGCGAAATCAGACGGCGTTTAAATCGCTTTTAGAGAGTGGTGATCTGCAAAATGCCTATACGGAAGATGATTATCTAACGCGACTTAAAGAGCAGTGCGAAACCGATTTTAATCCCGATAAAAAAAGAATTTTCCGACTTTTTCGCAATCGCGAAATGGTGCGCATCGCCTGGCGTGATCTGTGTGGTGCCGATCTGAATGAAACACTGCGCGATCTTTCTCTGTTGGCAGAGGCGTGTATTGATGTGGGGCTAAAGGTAGTAAGAGAAAACCTGCTGGAGCGTTTTGGTTATCCACAAGATAGTGCTGCCGAAGAAATTCCTCTGGTGATTCTCGCCATGGGCAAGTTGGGTGCCCACGAATTAAATTATTCTTCCGATATCGATCTCATCTTTGTTTATGCCGAAGAGGGCGAAACTCAGGGCGGGCGTCGTTCTACCAGCCATCATGAGTATTTCACCCATGTGGCCCGGCAGTTTATCGATTTACTCAATAGTCCAACTGCCGACGGATTTGTCTTTCGTACCGATGCCCGTCTCAGGCCTTTTGGTGACTCGGGTTCATTGGTTGTCAGTTTTAATGCGCTAGAAAACTACTACGAAAGACATGGACGAGAGTGGGAGCGTTACGCCCTGATCAAGGCGAATATACTCAACGCCAGAAAATCGGATAAACAGGAACTCATTGCGCGCATCAAGCCTTTTGTCTTTCGTCGTTATCTGGATTATTCCGTGTTTGATTCCTTGCGTGAAATGAAAGACATGATTGCAAAAGAAGTACAGCGCAAAGGCATGGATGAAAACGTAAAACTGGGCCCGGGCGGAATACGGGAAGTGGAATTTATCGGGCAGGCCTTTCAAATGATACGCGGCGGGCGTGAGCCCCGGTTGCAAGCAAGAGCCATACAGCCCGTGTTAAAAACACTGGCGGAGTTGAATATACTGGCCGATCACATTGCAAAGGCCCTGTTAAAGGGTTACGACTTCTTGCGTAAAGTGGAAAACCGGATTCAGGCCTACGCCGACCAGCAAACGCATAATCTTCCGCAGGACGAGATCCAGCGTAGACGTCTGGCCTTTGCCATGGGTTTTGATAATTGGCCAGACTTTTTACGTGGTCTAAACAAACATCGAGACAAGATTCACGATGCCTTTGAACAGGTTTTTGTTGCCCCGCAGGCGGATGCGCCAGAGCCCCAGTCCAAAGCGGCAGATAATCCCTATGAAGGACTCTGGCAGGGAAGGATGGCCGAAGACGAAGCCGCGTCATTATTGGACCAATCAGGTTTTGAGAATGCGCTCAATGCGGTGCGTCTTATCAATGCACTGCGTGATGGCAGTGTGTGCAAGTCGCTTTCCCCGCGTGGACGTGCCCGGCTGGATAGACTCATGCCCATGATTATTGGGGCCGTCGCAAAACTGAAAGGCCCGGATGAAACACTGGCGCGTCTGGTGAGACTGGTGGAGCGGGTCGCCCGTAGAACGGCGTATTTGGCGCTCCTGGTGGAACATCCCATGGTGGTTTCGCAATTGGTACAGCTCTGCCATCGTAGTTCCTGGATCGCCGACCAAATCACCCATCACCCGTTATTGCTAGACGAACTGTTGGACCCCCGGCAGCTTTACGAAACCCATAGTCGAGCGCAGATGGATCAGGAAATCGGAACACGTCTGTCCGGGGTAGATGCCGCCGACGTGGAGCAACAGATGGACGTGCTGCGCCAGTTTCAGCAGGTCAATAGTCTGCGCGTGGCCGCCGCCGAGCTGACAGGTGCCATGCCCATCAATAAGGTAAGTGACCACCTCACCGATATCGCGGAAACCGTCCTCAATTCGGTGCTCTATATCACCTGGGCGCAGATGGTGGAAAAACACGGCCTGCCCGTATTTCAGGCTGAGGGGGAGCAGCGCTCGGCCGGTTTTGCGGTGATCGGCTATGGCAAGCTGGGAGGATTTGAGTTGGGATTCGGCTCCGACCTGGATCTCGTCTTCTTGCATGACAGTCACGGTGTCGAACAGCATAGCCAGGGCGAGAAATCGGTGGACAATGCCGTGTTCTTTGCCCGCATGGGCCAGCGCATTATCCATTTTCTGGGCACACAAACTGTGGGCGGGGTGCTCTATGAAGTGGATACACGGCTACGCCCTAGCGGCGGCTCCGGCCTGCTGGTTTCCAGCCTGGATGCCTTCTCGGCCTATCAGGAAAACGAGGCCTGGACCTGGGAGCATCAGGCCCTGGTGCGTGCGCGTCCGGTCGCTGGAAATGAGGCAATATTTAAACAATTCAAAGAGATACGAAGGCATGTGCTGTGCAAGCAACGGGACCCCGTCACGCTTCAAACCGAAGTTCGGGACATGCGCTACCGTATGCGACAGGAATTGGCCAAAAAGGTAGACGGCCAGTTTGATCTGAAACACGGTGAGGGCGGCATCGGCGATATTGAATTTATTGTTCAGTATCTGGTGCTGCGTTGGGCGCATGAATACCCTGAATTGACCGTTTGGCCCGACAATCTGCGTATCCTGGAGTCTTTGGATAGGGCTAAACTTCTCACTTCGGATGATGCTACAATGTTAGCCAATGCCTATCTGGCCTATCGCCACAAGGCACATGAAATGAGCCTGCAACGCGTGCCTGCGTTGGCCGATGAGAACGAGTTTTCTCAATTCCGGGCCGAAGTGAGCCGGGTGTGGGCCGCTGTGATGGAATCGTAGTTCCTCCCCACAGAATGAACCGCCGACCACGCTTGCGTGGTGGTTTTGTTGGTTTGAACACATATTAAGAGAGGTTTCCCTATGTCTATGGATGACCGCGACGGAGTCATCTGGTTTGATGGTGAGTTTGTTCCCTGGCGTGAGGCCAAGGTGCATGTATTAACGCATACCTTACACTACGGAATGGGTGTGTTTGAGGGTGTGCGAGCCTATAAAACAGACAAGGGACCGGCTGTATTTCGCTTGCAAGAACATACCGATCGCCTGTTTAACTCGGCCCATATCATGGGCATGCCCATGCGGCACAGCAAGGACGAGATTAATCAGGCCATCCTGGGCTCCATCAAGAAAAACGGACTGGATTCCTGTTATATCCGCCCCATGTGCTTTTATGGTTCGGAAGGGATGGGTCTGCGTGCCGACAATTTGAAGGTGCACACTATTATCGCCAGTTGGTCATGGGGCGCCTATCTGGGTGAAGAGGCACTGAAAAAAGGAATTCGCATACGCACGTCTTCCATCACGCGTCATCACGTCAACATTTCCATGTGCAAGTCCAAAGCAAACGGACACTACATCAATTCCATGCTGGCCCTGCAAGAGGCCATGAAAGACGGCTACGACGAGGCACTCCTGTTAGACGTGGAAGGCTTTGTTGCCGAGGGTAGTGGTGAGAATATCTTTATTGTGAAAAAGGGTGTGGTCTATACACCTGAACTCACTTCGGCTCTTGATGGTATCACCCGCGATACCATTATTCAGTTCTGTAAGGATGAAGGACTGGAGCTGGTGGAAAAACGCATCACCCGCGACGAAGTCTATATCGCTGACGAGGCCTTCTTTACCGGCTCGGCCGCCGAGGTTACACCCATCCGTGAGTTGGATAACCGTAAGATCGGCGCGGGTGAACGTGGCCCTATTACTGAAAAACTGCAAACCCTGTTTTTCGACGTGGTCCACGGCCGCAACGACAAATATCAGAAGTGGTTGAGTTACGTAAAGTAAGCAGAATTTGAAAAACTTTTGGTAGGTTGGGCAAAAGCCCCTTAGGGGGTAGCCCAACAGTTGCTCTGCCTTATCAAAACACCAACTGCTGATACACCGAATTGACCGCCTTATGCAATTGCTCGCGCGGCACGTCCCCGCTGAGCACATAACCCAGATCGCCATCAATCCAGTAAAAGGATCGCGTACCGTGTTCGTCTTGATGGAAGCGAAATGCGATGGTCTGTTCCTTTTCATCCTTGTTTTTAACATAGAGGGTGAGTCTTTCGCCTTTCGTATTTTCATACATGAACTGGGCAGCGGCGCCATTGTTGCCTGGTAGCAGTCTACCCCCTAAAAGCGAAAATCCCTCAGCGGTGAGATTGGGGGCGTCTATCTCTTTGCCCAGGCGTTTAGATAACCATTTCACCAGATGCTGCTGTTGATCCACGCCCACTTCAACCGGATGTTTGACCTCGCTGCGATAGACATGGTGGGCGAGCGTGGCCGGTTGCACCAGGTTCACCATTAGATTCAGCTGAGTCCCTTGCTGATCGCGTATCTGCCAGCCGATCACACCGCCCACTAGAGCGAGAATCAAGGCGGCGGCAATTTGCCAGGTGGCCACGAAGCTTGTCTTCTTTTTAGGGCGCATCTTTTCAGGAAGCGGTTCGTCTAGAACAGAATCGAAAAGCTGATGTAGCATCTGATTTTGCTTTTGATAGTCCTGAACCTTTTCAAATGCCGCTTTATCCGTTTTCAATAGGCGCTCAAAATGTTCACGCTCGTTTGCGTCCATGAGGCCGTCCACATAGGCGTTAATTTCATAATCCTGGATCTTGTCTTTCATATCACTCATTTTAGCTTCACCACATTGTCGGGAATGGGATGTGCCATCAGTGTACGCAGTTCTTCGCGGGCTCGGGAAAGTCTGGACATCACAGTGCCCACGGGGGCATCTATCACGCTTGCTATTTCCTGGTAACTCAGACCCTCCAGGCCAGCGAGGACAATCACTTCGCGATGTTCCTGGGAAAGTCTCTGTAAACACTGTTGCAGGTTCAACAGTTCTATATTTGAATCGGAGTACGATCCCGTCTCACTCTGTTTAACCTGATCCAGGTACTCATCGGCTCGGTTACGAGCGCGTGTCTCATTGATGAAGCAGTTATGAACTATCGTGAATAGCCAGGCACGCAGATTGGTACCCGTTTGCCATTGAGTCTGTTTACCCCACGCCCGCTCCAGGCATTCTTGTACCAGGTCATCCGCTGCACTGGGATTTTGCGTCAGGGCGCGGGCATAGCGGCGCAGACGTGGAACCTCTGCCGTGATCTGTTTTTCCCAATTACTCACAATCTAAACCCAAGGCGAGCCCCTACTTGTCCTACTCATATTAACGTCTGGGACCGGGAAAATATTCCGTCCGTTAAAAAATAATTTTTGCTAATAATTACAGCGGGTTGTTGTCCGCTTTAAACATTTTCTCCCTCGATTCCACGATGCGGGGAATAAATCGACACGTCGAATCGTTTACTCAGGTAGAGAAGACGTTTTTTCCTCTCGACTTGGGCACCTTTTCAGTTCACCGGAATAGTGGGACCAGTGGCTGGGCAGGTGCCTTTTTAATTAACAAAAGGAGCATGATGTGAAGAAGACAGGTTTATTAGTTGCGGTGGGTTTAACGAGTTTGGCATTTCTGAGCACCAGTTGGGCGGCAGACAAGCACATGGGGGCTAAATATGAGATGAAGCTGGTGTCTCTCAACAATTCGGGTGTGACAGCTGAGGTGGAGCTGCTTAGAATCGGCGACAAGTTGCACGTGGAGTTGGAGGCCGAGGGTCTGGAGCCAGGTAAGCCCCATCCACAGCACATTCATGGCTTTGTGGGTACAGATAAGAACTCAACTTGTCCCGGAGTAGAGGCCGATAGCAACGGTGATGGCATTATAAGTGTGCAGGAAGGGGCACCAAGTTATGGTCCGGTTGTTTTGGCGCTAGTGCCTTTCAATCTGGTAAGTGATGAAGGCGAATTGAAATACGAGGCCATGTTCACCCTGGCTGAGGGTGATCTTCAACCTTTGGATCGTTTTTCTGTTGTCCTGCATGGGATGACTATTGGTAGCGACTATGTGGCAAGTACACCTGTGGCTTGTGGTGAAATTGCACTGGATGCTGACTAGTTAAAATCGCTGGGCGCGTTGTCCTTGAATAAGGCCAAGAGGGCAACGCGCTTACGCCGGGTGGATGCGAAATATCTCACCAAGGCATCGTGATTCGTTTTAGCCACTCCCTTTCAGAAAAAATTTATCACTCCCCCGCTTGACGCAATAGATGAGAATAATTATCATTTGCTAATTGTTAATGAGAATGATTATCGTTATGAAAACTAATTCTCATGTTAAATCAAAGACTTTTATTTAAGAGGAAACATTCGGTGAGAATAAATATCGCTAAATATCAATTAGTTATGTTTTTATTTTCCACGCTGGTTTTGTTTGCGCATTCGGCGGCGGCAGTCGATGAGGTGCCACTGCTTATCAAGAATCATCGCTTTGAGCCTGCCGAAGTTCGGATTCCAGCCAACACAAAGGTGAAACTGCGGATCCATAATCAGGACGCGACCCCGGAAGAGTTTGAGAGCTATGAGCTGAATCGGGAGAAGGTGATCATGGGTAATAGTAAGGCGACGGTATTTGTGGGGCCGTTGAAGCCGGGCAAATATCCATTTTTCGGTGAGTTCAACCCAGACACCGCCCAAGGCGTGTTAGTGGTTAGTGAGTGAGGTGTTAAATGTTATCGACCGCAGTCATCGTTTTCCGCGAAGTTCTAGAGGCCGCTTTGATCGTCACGCTGGTTTTGGCCGCTACGCGTGGTTTGATTGGCCGTCGGCGCTGGATTGGAACGGGTATCACGGTGGGCCTGGCCCTGGCCCTGGTGGTTGCTCAATTTGCTGAAGTGATTGGGGAGCAAATGGAAGGGGTAGGGCAGGAGATGTTCAACGCCTGTGTGCTGCTGTCTGCCGTCGCGCTCCTGGGCTGGCATAACGTCTGGATGAAGAAGCATTCTCAGGAGTTGGTCGCCCAAATGAAACAGTGGAGCGCCGCCGTAAAAGAGGGATCGAGGCCACTCTATGTATTGGCTGTTGTG
>JAOUPJ010000180.1 GCA_029879945.1 Gammaproteobacteria bacterium | reverse complement strand
GGATCTTGTCGATGATGTCCCTCTATCAGTCAAAAAACAGCGCCTGGCCATCCTTCAGGATCGTATCATTCAGAACACCCATCGCATTAGTGAATCGATGGTAGGGACTGTACAGCCTGTATTGGTAGAGGGGGCATCGAAGAAAGACGGTAAACAATTACGTGGTCGCACGGAAAACAATCGTGTGGTCAATTTCGATGGTAAGCTTACACAAGTAGGCGAGTTTCTGAATGTTGAAATTACTGAGGCACTTCCCAATTCATTACGAGGACAGGTTTTGAGCTCAAGTTCTTCCGAAGAGAATTTGACTTGCTCAAGCAATGTTTCACTATCAATATGAGGGTCTAGCTTTTGTCAAAATCCACAGTTGCAGTCAAAACACCATTTGTAGTTAATATTAATTTGCAACCTGAAGACAATACGCGATTGGCGCGATTATGCGGCCAGTTTGATGAACACATCCGAACGATAGAAAAGACTTATGGCGTTGAGATTAGTCACCGAGGCCATACCTTTCGTGTGACGGGAAGCCGCAAAGGGGCCTACGCCGCCGGAGAAGCCATTAAAAATCTGTATAGTGAAGCAGAGGAAGACGGCGCAGTTACGGCTCCTTCGGTTCAACTTTATCTACAATCTGTGAATGCGAGTCGTATGTTTACTTCTACTAAAACTCCCCCGGAAAATCAGCAGGGTCCAGTCGAGCTGATACCGCTAAAAAATAAGGCCATCAAGCCCAGAGGCAAGAATCAGCAAATCTATGTTAAGCGGATCGGCGAAAATGATATCAATTTTGGCATAGGCCCGGCTGGAACGGGCAAGACCTATTTAGCGGTCGCCAAGGCGGTTGAGGCCCTGGAACAAGGCATGGTGAAGCGAATCATTCTGGCGCGACCCGCCGTCGAGGCCGGTGAGCGCTTAGGCTTTTTGCCGGGTGATATGGCGCAAAAAATAGATCCCTATTTGCGTCCTCTTTATGATGCCTTATATGAGATGTTGGGTTTTGAACATGTGGCGAAACTGCTGGAGCGTAGTGTGATTGAGGTTGCTCCCTTGGCATTTATGCGTGGCCGCACACTCAACGACGCCTTTGTAATTCTGGACGAGGCGCAGAACACCACCACCGAACAGATGAAGATGTTCCTCACCCGAATTGGTTTCGGTTCCAAGGTCATCGTTACGGGCGACGTGACACAGGTGGACTTGCCCAATGCCAGGCTTTCGGGCTTGCAGAATGTTATTGAAATTCTTCATGGGGTCGAAGGGATCAGTTTCACCTTTTTCGAGCATAAGGATGTGGTTCGCCACCCACTGGTTCAGCGTGTTGTTGCGGCGTATGAAGCCAGTGAAAGAAAAATACAGAACAAACAATAGGTGGGTACGTACTATATAGATTTACAGTTTGCTGACCTTAGTCTGCAGGGTGGGGTTCCGCCTGAAGAAAAAATCACCCAATGGGTGGAAACGGTGCTTGCGCCAAGGCGAGACGAGGCTGAGCTAAGCATACGAATCGTTGATAATGCTGAGATTCAATCACTCAATAAGCAATTTCGCCATCAGGACAAGCCTACCAATGTCCTTTCCTTTCCTGCTGATTTACCTGAGGGCCTGGATATTCCCCTATTGGGGGATGTGGTTATTGCCGCGCCAGTTGTGGAGGCAGAAGCCATTGAACAGGGCAAGGCAATAGAGGCCCATTGGTGTCATATGGTGGTGCATGGGGTTTTGCATCTATTAGGTTATGATCATATTGATGAAAATGAGGCAATTGTGATGGAATCCCTTGAAACGGGGATATTAACTGGCTTAGGCTATGAAGACCCATACGAGACAGGATGATCATGAAAGAAGGTAAAGGGAGTGGGGACTCGCGCTCCTGGATAGAAAAAATTAGCCAGGTGCTTACGGGGGAACCCAAGGACCGTGAGGACGTGATTGAGATCCTTCGCGATGCCGAACGCCGAAATCTACTGGATACCGATTCTCTCGCCATGATAGAGGGCGTGATGCAGGTCTCTGAGATGCAGGTCAGAGACATCATGATTCCCCGCTCTCAAATGGTGGTTGTGGATCGAGACGCAACCCCGGAACAGTTTCTCCCTATGATTATTGAATCAGGGCACTCCCGATTTCCCGTTATAGGCGAAAACCGCGACGAAGTGGTGGGTATTTTATTGGCTAAGGAACTCTTGGCCTATTTCGCCAGTGATTCGCGGACCCGCTTTGATATGCGTGACGCCATGCGTGCACCGGCCTTTATTCCTGAAAGTAAGCGTCTCAATGTTTTATTGAAGGAGTTTCGCGCCAGCCGAAACCATATGGCCATCGTAGTGGATGAATATGGGGGTGTCTCTGGACTCGTCACCATCGAAGACGTGTTGGAGCAGATAGTCGGTGAAATCGAAGATGAATACGATTTCGATGAAGATAGCTATATTTTGAAATACAATGATACGACTTACTCAGTTAAGGCCTTAACGCCCATCGAAGATTTCAACGAGTATTTTGAGAGCAAATTTAGCGACGAAGAATTTGATACCATCGGCGGGTTGGTCATGAACAAATTCGGGCACTTGCCTAAACGTGGCGAATCGGTAATGATTGGCGCCTATGAGTTTACGGTGATACGTGCCGATAACCGTCGAATACACCTATTACAACTCTCTACTGTTGTAACCAAAACCAAAGCGAAGAAAACTCACTCCAGTGAACATTAAGGATATTAAACTCCAGGGATGGCGCGGTGATGTCTTAGCGCTGGCCTCTGGGCTGCTGCTTCCTCTAGCCTTTGCTCCCTTTTCAATCGCCCCTTTGGCCATTGTTTCCTTGCTGCTGTTGTTTATCTGCTGGCATCAAGTCACTGCCCGGCAGGCCTTTTGGCGTGGCTGGTTATTTGGGCTGGGATATTTTGGCCTGGGTGTATCCTGGGTGAGCGTGAGCATGATCTATTTTGGCGGCATGACCGTCCCCCTCTCTGCCGTTATCACTATTGTATTTGTGATGTTTCTCGCCCTGTTCCCAGCGACGGTAGGGCTGATATCGAAGCGCTTTTTCAAGCAATATCAAAATACGCCCTGGTTTGTGTTTGTGTTGGTATTGCCTGCGTTATGGGTGTTATCGGAATGGGTTCGCAGTTGGATCTTTACCGGGTTTCCCTGGTTGAGCGTGGGATACAGTCAGATTGCCTGGCCCTTAGTGGGGTATGCGCCCGTATGGGGCGTGTATAGCATCAGTTTTGGCGTTGCACTCACTGCCGGTCTTTTGATGTATGCACTGCTGGAGTCGGCCCAGGCCAGAAAAATTGCAACGGGGGGTATCGTCTCTCTGTGGATAGTTGGTTATGCGCTCACTCTTCCTGAGTGGACTGAGCCCGTGGATAAGCCCATCTCAATCGCAATGATTCAAGGAAATATTGAACAAGACAAGAAATGGCTTCCTGAACAAAGAATTCCCACTCTGGACATGTACGCGAATCTTAGCCGAAAAAACTGGGGAACGGACCTGATCATCTGGCCCGAGACTGCCCTGCCGATGCTATATCACCAAGCAAAACCCTTTCTCAGTGCCGTGGCCCAAGAGGCCAGGGTAAATGGAACGGAGTTGCTATTGGGAATTCCCGTCTATGACGGGCGAACCAAGCGATACTTTAACACCATGCTTTCCATTGGTGCCTTGGAGAGTTTTTACGAGAAGAAACACTTGGTTCCTTTTGGCGAATACCTGCCCCTTCCTAGTTTTCTAGGGTGGTTTATCGAATATTTTAAGATTCCCATGTCCAATTTCTCCAGCGGGGCTGGTGAAAAGCCACTCGTACAGGTGGCGGGTCAGCAGGTTGGTATTTCAATTTGCTATGAAGATGTGTTTGGGGAAGAGGTTATCAGTGCCTTGCCAGAGGCAACTCTCCTGGTTAATGCCAGTAACGATGCCTGGTTTGGGGATTCATTGGCCCCTCATCAACATCTGGAAATTGCCCGCTTACGGGCCGTTGAAACCGGGCGTTACATGTTGCGCTCTACCAATACGGGTGTCTCTGCTGTGATTGATCCCAAGGGCAGAATCGTAAGCCAGTCTCCTCAATTCGAAAACCATGTGTTGAAGCACGAAATTCAACCCATGAAGGGTATAACTCCCTACGCCATATTTGGTAATCTGCTCACTGTTCTTTTTATGTTTGCTTTGATTGTGACTGCGATAGTCCTCAATTGGAGAAAAACCCGTTTATGAAATAGCGCGAATTAACAGGCGGTTACTGTAGCTACTGCATGCCGATCGCTTTTCCCCGGGCCTGTCCCTGCATTTTAAATTCTTCTTTGTAAGTAATATGTTTGTTTTGCCTAAGCAGTGCTTAAGCATAAAGACGCAGTCTAATCAATGTGTTCAAACTAAACAAATAAAACTCTTGAGCATAGGGGTTGGGGATGTATATAGTTGCCAAATCGGCGAATCTGATTTCCTTGATTTTTCTGGTGGGCTTTTCCTGGATTGGACTCACGTCTTGCACCTACCAAGAAGCTCAGGAAAAGGTGCACTTTACTGCCTTTTTACCTACCGACAAGCAAATCACATTGAATACTTCAATGATTCCGGCTTCCTTGTCATTGCTACATTCCTTTCCCCAGGCGGGGGATCCCGAGGCCGTTGAGAAAGCTATAGCGGAAGGGAAGCTCGATCCTTCGGCAAGAAATTTTGTCTATTATCGGGATAACTCTGATGGTAGTTTTACCCCCCAAGTGAGCAGCAACCATAACCGGCTCCCGATCGGTTTTGAAAATCAAAGTATTGATCTTACAGATTTCTTTGATCCCTTCTCGGTTGATGAAGGTCAAGTTAATACCGAGAGTAATCGTACCAGTGTAGGTTGCGGAATTGCCGACGGGGAGCCCAACCGAAATCAAGATATATTTCGCTATGGGGTTTATTCATGGTGCACTATGAGCGTGCTCAAAGTCGCACTACACCGAGGCATTACCCATTACGATAGCTTTCATCGTGTCATGACAACGATATTAGAGAATATAGTCGATGATGCGGATCAAATGGACACGACATACACATATACGAATCCCAGTGTACAGTCCATAGGCGCGAATGGAATGCATGTGACCATGTATTATAACGATTGTGCCAGTAGTCGCACCGTTGGCGACCAGGGCCGCACCATGTGCCTATCGGAGGCTGATTCCTCTGTCTATCATAAGCTATTGATTCGTCCTCTAGTCCCCCAGGGGGGCACTACGGTGGATACAAACATTGGAAGCATGGAATGGATAGTTCGTGCTGATAGTTCTGTGCGAGGTTATATATCTATGTCGCGCAACCTGATGACCGCAAATACTGTCTCCCCCTATGCGCCGCCGCAGGTACAGTTTGACTTTGAATCGGATGCAGAAGGAAAATTTCAATCTTTTGTCGTTAAGTTTGGAACTAGAGTGATTACCAGCTCCACGCCTGCGCGACAATGGACATGGGAAGCCAATGTATTTCGAATTACACGAATTCCTGGGTCAGGTACTGTTCCGGGTTTGTGGACTGTTGAAGGGAGTATCGCCTACGAATTGGAATATGCGAATCCCATTCTGGGTAGCGAAAAGCCTGAGCCTGACCCTACAGCCGAAACGAGAGTGTATTTTGTGGCGGTAACGGAAGATGTCTTTACCCAAGGCCGTACCTTGTTTAAAACGATATTGGTTCCTGGTAAAGAAAGTACACCCACATCTACACCTTATGCAGCAGCAGACTGGGATAAAGAGCTGCATTTGTGGGCGGCATACAAAAAGCTTTTAGAGTCCACCTTTACCGAGGCCCACTACACCCCTATAGTTGGTTTACCGCTTTCTGTGCGCCAGTGGTTTACCCAATCAGGGACCCAAATCTATAAGGGGGGCATAAGCCGGGGCCCGATTTCCAAATCGGCTGACGAATCCAGGCTGGCAATCGCTGTCAATTCTGAACTGCGTATCTACGAACGAAGTCGCTACGGCGCCTACGATCTGTTGGGTGTTTGTCGCCCCTTTGGTCCTGATTCTACAGATAGGCTCACCAATCCTGCATTTAATCCAAACAACCCGGATCAGGTTTTGGTGGCGGAACAGTCGGGTTCGATTTATCAGGCGCGGGTGGTAAATATAAGCACCATTGCCACTAGCAGCACATGTGATACAGACTTGACCTTCGCACATCCTCTAACAGATCCTACTCCGCGTTTGCAATATGTAGATTTTACAACAGTGGGTAGTCAGACTTTGATTTTGACCCAAAATAACAATTTTGTACGCATCTGGGATATCACTAACAACCTCACACCAATTTTACAGGTTCCCAGTCCAACTACTTCGACCTATGTCGCCAAATTTGATAGTACCGGACAGCGCGTACTGATGACGGGGTACGAAGGGGGGAGCTTGGCGTATGGGACCTATGCATTGGATATCGCAACAGGTAATATATTAACCCTGCGTGACGATAGCTGTAATTTTGAGCCTCTAACGGTTTGCAGTCATTCTATGTGGACTATGACCGCCGTCTTTAACAATCCCGTCCTGACCAATGAGATTATAACAAGCAGTGTGGGTGGTACGGCGACTGTACCCGAAACAAATGGACATGTATTTCGCTGGAACATCAGTAGTTGGGATCCTTCGTTGGGAAGCGATACCTGGCTTGTAAGTAATAGTTCATCCTCCCGTTTAGTGCAGAATATTGCATATACGCATGCGGACAATAGTATTGCCTATGCGAATAACGCTGCCATCAATGACGCCGGCACTGAACTCGCGGTACTGCATAATACATCGATAGACTACTATCCTGTAAATGGCGTAGGGCAAATCGATGCTGCTGCGGTTAGGACAGTTCCTTTGCGAGCTGCCGCAACGCAGCCCAGCACGAATTACAGTTATGCTCCCCTTTATGTAAATAATGACAGACATTTATACGTAACTGGCAATACAAGCGTAATCTACAAATTAGATCCTACTCTTAACGTGAAATCGCCTCATGCCTTTTTAAACGGACATGTGGGCGCGGCATATAACGCAATCTACTCGAGTGACGGAAAGTATGTATTAACGCCGGGAGAAGATGGAACCGCCGTGCTATGGCAAGAGTTGGATGGCACCGTTGTTCTGAAGTTGAGTGGTCACACCGATAGAGTCACTTCTGCCGTGTTTACTCATGGAGAAACGCGAATCCTTACCAGTAGCGACGACGGCACACTACGTTTGTGGGATGTAGTTGACGGCTCTCCTACATTTGGCCAAACCTTGCAAACCTATACCGGACACACAGCAGGGGTTGCTCACGTTGATTATAGTGATACTTTCGGGCGCCACCGATTTGCCTCAGCAGGAAAAGATGGAACAATCAACATATATAGCGATACACAGGCCACACCTATTCAAAGTTACCCAGGGGTGTTTACCGTAAGTGCAACAGTCTATCCCGCGAA